>CAZWBW010000037.1:5322-24962 GCA_964632355.1 uncultured Anaerolineaceae bacterium
GTAACGGCAAGAATGCGCCACGGTGCGACGCGCTGTTCGCGGACGAGGTAGGCAATGCGGTGGGTAATGACGCGGGTCTTGCCGCTCCCCGGGCCGGCAAGGATGAGAACGGCGCCTTCGCCATGGGTGACCGCAGCGCGCTGCGGTTCGTTGAGGCCTTCGAGAATGGGCGGCAGTGGCTCTGTAGCGGTCACTTAACCAGTCTAACGTTGGGCCGAAGGGGGATCGATTTCGCGGTTCAGTAGCGGATAGGAAAGGGACGCGCAGTCGAGGAACGAGGGTGCGGTGATATACTCGGCGCAGCGTCCAGGACGCAGGAGTTCCTCATGTACCTTGTCTCGTGGCCCGGGGGTTCCTGGGAAGCCACCCTGAAGTACACCATCACCATCCTTGCGATTTATCTCGGTGCACTCTGGCTGACATTGGTGTTCTGGACGTATCGGGACATCCGGCAGCGAACCCGTGACCCTATCGTGCAGACCATTTCGGTGCTGCTGGTGCTGCTGTTCTTCCTGCCCGGGCACTGGATCTACCTCATCCTCCGGCCGCGATACACGCTGAGTGAACTGTACGAGCGATCGCTGGAGGAGGAGGCGCTGCTGCAGGAACTCGAGGACCAGAAGGCCTGTCCCACCTGCAAGCGCCGGGTGCAGGATGACTTCCTCCTCTGCCCGTCGTGCCGCACACAGCTCAAGGAGCCCTGCCGCCAGTGCGCGAAGCCACTGAGCTACGCGTGGGTCGCGTGCCCCTACTGTGGCACCGAAAAACCCGCTCGCGAGGGGCAGGGAGCACGGCCGGTTCGGCCCCGGGCCGCCGCAGCGGCGACAGCGACGCAGTCGCGATCGGCACGCGGGAAGGCGCCGCAGCCGCAATCGCCGCCAAAGCCTGAGCCAGCACGCGCGAAGACCGATGCCCAGAAGCCGGCCAAGCGGGACCCGCTGACCGTGCGCCCGCCGATCAGCGAAGAGCCGGTCATCGGAAGCGGCGACTAGCCAGACTAGCCCGGAACTCCACAGGTTGATAGGCAGCCGCGAGCGAGCGCGCGGCCGCATCTTGAGATCGTGATGCTCCACGCGCAGACTGGCCGGCATGACACAGAAGCATGTGCCGACGAAGGACGAGCTTCACGCGCGGATCACCGAGTCGTGGGACAAGCTCGAGCGGCTGGTGCGAAGCGTTCGCACCGACCGGCTAGCGGTTCCCGGCCCGGATGGCTGGTCGGTGAAAGACCACATCGCGCACCTGGCGGCGTGGGAACGCTCGTTGTTGAACCTCCTCCAGGGACTACCGCGCCATAGCGCCCTCGACGTCAGCGAAGCCGACTACCTGCGGCACGACAACGACTTCGTTAACGAACGGATCCGGGAATCGCGGGGGCGCTGGTCGCTCGCGCAGGTGGTAACGGATTTCCAGACCGTCCACGACGACCTGCTCGAAGTGCTGGACCGGTTCACGGACGAGGACCTGGTGCGTGGGTACTCGGACTTCCTTCCCGATGAGCCGGGGCCCGATAGCGGCGCGCCCATCGTCGAATGGATCACGGAGAACACGTGCGACCACTACGACGAGCACCGCGTGTACATCGAACGGGTGCTGGCGGCACAGCAATAGAACACCCGCCGCCCCAGGGAGACGGCGGGTGCAGGGTGCGTGTGGCGCGGCGAATCAGAACTTGAGGACGGTGCGCGCCACCTCGCCGGCCTTCATCGCGCGGAAGGCTTCGTTCACATCTTCGAGCGCGCCGGTGCGGGTGATCATCTCGTCGAGCTTCAGGCGGCCCTGCAGGTAGAACTCGACGTAGCGGGGCATGTCCTTGCGGAAGCGGTTCGAGCCCATGTTCGAGCCCTGGATGCGCTTCTCGACCAGGAACGCGGAGCCATCGAGCTCGATCTTCTGACCGACCGGGATCATGCCGATGATGGTGGCGGTTCCGCCGCGGCGCAGGGCTTCGAAACACTGCTCGGCGGCGCGCTTATTGCCGATTGCCTCGAACGTGTACTCGGCGCCGCCGTTCGTGATCTCCATGACCTTCTGCACGGGATCGCCGGCGGAGGCATCGACGACGTGCGTTGCGCCGAGCTCCTTCGCGGTAGCGAGCTTCGATTCGACCATGTCGACGGCGATGATCTGGCCGGCGCCAGCGATGCGGGCGCCCTGGATGGCGGCGAGGCCAACGCCCCCGCAGCCCCAGACAGCGACCGACGAACCGGCTTCCACCTTCGCGGTGTTGAGCACGGCCCCGACGCCGGTCATGACACCGCAGCCGATGAGGGCAGCGCGGTCGAGCGGCATGTCCTCGCGAATCTTCACGACCGCGTTTTCGTGCAGGAGCATGTACTCGGCGTAGCTGGAGACGTTGAGGAACTGGAAGACGGGCTTGCCGTTCCAGGTGTACTTCGGCTTGTCGTTCGGGGAGCGCTTGGTTTCGGGGCTCTGGCAGAGGTTCGGGCGGCCGGAAAGGCAGTCTTCGCAATGGCCGCAGAACACGGAGAGACAGGCGATCACATGGTCGCCGGGCTTGACGTAGGTCACCTGGTCGCCGACCTCTTCGACGATGCCCGCAGCTTCGTGACCAAGGATGGCGGGAGCGGGATAGGGGTAGAGACCGTCGACGAAGTGGAGGTCGCTGTGGCAAACGCCGGTGGCGACGGTCCGAACGACGATTTCTCGTGGACCGGGCTTATCGATGTCGACCTGTTCGATAGTGAGCGGCTGCTGGGGCCCGTGGAAGATGGCGGCCTTCATGCTTCCCTCCTCTGGAATCTGCGGCGAATCCTACCCTACGGAGCCGCCGGGGGAATCCCCCGGGGCGAGAAGGAGGGTAGCGGATCACGCACGGCCGTGAAATATTGCAATGCATGATGACTTCCGTCTGCCTGTGACACCTTCGCAAGGGAGGCTCGTACGTCTGCAATCAAGGCGGTACCGCATTCTGATTACGGTAAGTCATGAGTGGTTAGCATCCCGTTCAGTGGAGGTTGCGAGATGGCAGACATGACCCGCGATCCCGGGCGAGTGGAGCAGGCACAAACGGGAATCTACAACGCCGAACACTGGCTGGCCTGGGTCCTGACGGCCGGCGCCATTCTCATGGCAGTGATCGGACTTCTTATCGGATTCGGGATGTTCGACGCGTGGGAGACGGGCGTGTTCGACGACGGCCAGGAAGGCGTGGGCCCGGCGGGCACCTTCTGGGATGGCATGCTCTGGATCATCGGGGCGCTGTCGTTGTACACGCTTGGGCACGCGATGCACCAGAGTGACCACCATTTCGGCCAGAACCCGGCCGACATCGACAGCACCAACAAGAGCCTCTTCGCGACCGAACACCTGCTCGCAATGGTCGCGGCACTGGCTGCCCTTGTACTCGGCGCGATCGGCCTGCTCGTGGCGTACGACGCGTTCGACAACGAGAACACTGTGTTCGATGGCATCCTCTGGATGCTTGCCTCGTTCGGCGCGAGCATCGGCGCCGCCACGTTGCACACGGTTCGTCACCACCAGATGGCGAGCGAAGAGGACTACATCCTCTCGGTCGTCGAGCGCCATTCGGGCTCTCCGCGCACGACGGGCGCCCGGGTACCCGGCACGGAGAGGCGTTCTTCTTAACGAAACCAAGCGGGATGCAAACGAAGGACCTCCCCGAGTGGGAGGTCCTTCTCGTGTTTGACGCGAAAGGCGGTCAGTCGATGAGGCGGCGGCGCATGCCCACCAGGGCGAGCCAGTAGAACACGCCGGTCGCCACCACGATCCAGGCGAGGTCGCCCAGGTGGCTCCATTCGAGCTGGCCTTCGAGGAGCCCGCGGTAGACGTTGACCACGTGCGTGAGCGGGATGAACCAGCCGAGCACCTGGGCCCACACCGGCAGTTCGTCGAACGGGAAGAAGGCACCGCCGAACCAGAACATCGGATTGATGACCAGGTTGAAGAAGTAGCTGAACTGGCTCATCGCGCGGGCGACTGAGGCGAAGCACAGCGAGATGGAGCTGAACAGCATCCCGGGGAGGAACGAAAGCGGGAGGATGAGGATCGCCAGCGGGGAGCCCACCATGTGCAGCCACGGATTCAGCAGCGCGGCGACGAGCAGGATGTAGGCGCCGGTGATCATCGACCGGGTGGTGCCCCAGAGGAGCTCGCCCGTGATGATGTCGTCGACGCTCACCGGGGTGGCCATGATGGCGCGGTAGGTTCCCTGCATTTCGAGCCGCACGTAGCTCCCCCAGGAGCATTCGAACGTGGCGGCAAACATGGGAAACATGGCCAGGAGGCCCGGGGCAAGGAAGACAACGTAGTCCTGGCCGTTCGCGAGCTGCACGAACTGCCCGAGCCCGAGCCCAAGCGCGAAGATGACGATCACCGGCTCGATCAGCTGAGCGAGGAACTCGGACTTCCAGAGCGTGAGCAGAACGTCGCGGTGGCGCTGCCATACGCGCCAGGCGCCGATGGACAGGTCGGGACGTACAGCGAACGCGCTCAATCGAGCAACCCCCTTCCGGTGAGACGAAGGAAGACGTCCTCCAGGTTGCCGGGCCGGAGGAACGCCTTCGCCGGGTCGTTCACGTGCTCGGCGACCTGCTGAATAGCCACGGGAGCGCCGAACACGTAGACGATGTCTTCGACCTCTTCGATCGCGACGTCGGGTGCGCCCTGGATCTCGGCAAGGAGCGGAGCGCGCTCCTCGGGCGTCATGCGAAGCTCCAGCACCTGGTCGCCGGCGAACTCGGAGATAAGCGCGCGGGGGGCGCCTTCGGTGAGGATGCGTCCACGGTGGACGATGATGAGCCGGTCGCAGAGGTGCGCCGCTTCGTCCATGTAGTGGGTGGTCAGGAGCATGGTGACGCCGCGGTTCTTAAGCAGCCGCAACTTCTGCCAGACGAGATGCCGGGCCTGTGGGTCGAGCCCGGTGGTGGGTTCGTCGAGCACGACAATCTGCGGGTTGTGGACGAGCGCCCGGGCGATGACGAGCCGGCGCTTCATGCCGCCGGAGAGGTCGTCGACGCGGGCGTTCGCCTTTTCGGCAAGCTGAAAGAGCTGGAGCGACTCCTCGACGCCCGCCAAGGCGTCCCGCTTCGAGATGCCGTAGTAGCGCGCGTACACGAGCAGGTTCTGGCGGACGCTCAGGTCGGGGTCGAGGTTATCGTCCTGCGGGACGATGCCGAGGATCTGCTTGACCTGGCGCGCCTTCTTCCGCACGTCCATGCCCGCGACCAGCAACTCCCCTGCAGTCGGCGGCGAAACACACGAAATCATCTTGATGGTCGTGCTCTTCCCAGCGCCGTTCGGGCCGAGGATGCCAAAGCACTCGCCGTCGCGAACGGTGAACGAGACGCCATCGACAGCACGGAACGAACCGTAGGACTTAACGAGGCCACGGGCCTCGACGGGGAACTGATGCACGTTGGGGGGACCTCACCTGTTTAGGCGCGAAGGGCGAGCGCCGAAGAGCGGACGGAACGGGTCATCCAGAGAGGTGACGGCGGTCACGCCGCACCGGAGCGAGGTCCATATCCACCATAATGCGGGCGATAGTACCGAACGCCCGGGACGATGACAACGGTTCGACCGCGACCGCTGACGGGGGGCGGTCACGGGAACGATCGGCGTACGAAACACGAACCAGCACGCGATGGCTGCCGCCTAACGGCCACGGCCCGTTCGCAGATTCGGAGCGGAGGCGAGGCTAGTCGAAGGACTCGTCTTCGGTTTGGATGCTGACGCCGAGGCCCTCGGTATCGAGCTCGCTTTCGGCTTCCGACCAGGTTTCCTCGGTGTCTTCCTCGTCCTCGAATTCCTCGTCTTCGAATTCCATCTCCTCGCCGCGAAGGAGGCCACGGCGGGTGTAGGCGCGGAAGTCGGTGGCGCGGGCCTGCGGGAAGCTCACACGGCCGATCTGGGAGGGGTGCTGGTACGTCTCGCGGATCATGACCTTGAGTTCGCCGGTCGTGGTGACCATGGCGGCGGCGTACCGGTTCCCGCCGGCCATCATCTTGGCGAGCCGGAGCCCGATCCGGGGCTCGACCATGCCCACGTACTGCCCGGTGGTGGTCACCACGTTCACGGCGTTGCCCTGCACCTGGAGGTCCACGACGTCGCCGGCGTCGAGCAGGTTCGCGACGTTGCGGTCGACCGCCTGGAGCGTAGCGACCGTTGCCTTCCCCGTTTCCTCGATGAAGAGCCGGGTATCGAGCTGGCTACGCGCGCTCTGCGCGGCGACCTCGCTCATGCTCGCAAGCCGGTCGAGGTTGCGGCGGGCGATCGTGTTCGTGGGGTCGATTTCGATGGCACGGCCGTACATCTTGCGCGCCTCGGTCACCTGTCCAATTTCGGACAGCGCCTTGGCGAGCCGGTTCAGCGCCTCGGCCTCTTCGCCGAAGATGCGGATGTACTCCCGGTTGACGTTGACCGCTTCGTCCCAGCGGCTGTTCACCGCAAGCTTCACTGCCTGTTCGGTCAGCTGCTTGCGGAGGCGATTCCGCTCCTCCGGTGAAAGTCCGTCGGTATTTTCTTCGTTCGTCACTCTGGCAAAACCCGTCATCCATTCGGAGGGCACAGCGTGGCTGGCCGCTCACCTCTCCGGCGGAACACTTTGCGTTCCACACGCGCTGGGCGCAAGCGTCATACCATAGCTGAATGGGAATCGATAGAAAGGTTCTCAATCGTATGCGAGCCGGGTGGCAGAAACTTCGCCCGCGCTTTACCGCGTATGAACTGCACTTGCCGGGATCGCCCGCGTTCGTCTGCCTGGCAGAGGCGTGCCCGTCGCACTGCTGCAAGAAGTACACGGTGAGCCTGGACGAGCGTGAACTGGCGCGGCTGACGCGCTTCAGCGGGCTCGAGCCCGTGGACGTGCTGGAGTGCGAAGACGGCCAGCCAATCACCCTTCCGTTGGCCCAGCCGTACGTGCTGGCGCGGCGAGACGGGAGGTGTGCGCTGTTGGGCGACGACCTGCGCTGCAGCCAGTACCACGGCCGCCCGGAGGCCTGCCGCCTCTACCCGCACTTCATCATCTTTTTTGACGAGGAGACCGAGCGCCCGGTGTATAGCGGCGTTGAGGCGCTGACCGCTTCAATGCGGACGGTGCTCGATGGCGGGGAGCCCGGTTCGCTGATCCCGCTGCTGCTGCGGCACCTCGAGTGCCCGGGGTTCACCGGCGACCCGATCAGCGAGGAGGCGTGGGAGGCGCTTGCCCGCGAGACGTTTCAACTCCAATACCTTCCTATGCAGGAAGTGAAGTGGCACGGGTAATCGGTACGTTGTCTGCTACCGTGAAGCGCGAGGTTCGGACCAGGCAGTGACTCCCCGTCAGCTCGTGGCGCTTCTCTTCCTCGCCCTGATCTGGGGCGCGTCGTTCCTATACATCCGCGTGCTGGTCGACGGCGGCTTCGAACCCACCGGCGTGAGCGCGGCCCGGACGGCAATCGGGGTGCTGACGCTGGTGCCGTTCGCGTGGGCGTCGCGACACGCCTTCCCCCGCGACCGGCGGACGTGGGCGGCGTTGGCGGCGCTGGGCGTGGTGAACTTTGCCGCGCCGTGGACGCTGGTGGCGCTGAGCCAGGAGCACATCCCGAGCTCGGTGGCGAGCATCGTAAATTCGGCGATGCCGCTCTGGGCGGGCATCTTCTCGGCAATCCTCATTCGCAGCGAACGGCTGACCGCGATCCAGGTGGCGGGGCTGATGCTGGGCTTCCTCGGGGTGGTGGCGATCATGGGCGCCGACCTGGGTGACTTCGGCGGCGATTCCGTGCTCGGCGTGACTATCATGCTGCTTGCCACATCGATGTACGGGAGCTCCACCGTCTTCATCCGCCGCTACATGTCGCACGTGACGCCGGTAGCGCTGACGGTCGGGCAGGTGGGGTTCGCCGCAATCCTGTTGCTGCCGCTCGCGTTCGCGACTGGCGCGTTCGAAGAGGCGGCATTCGGCGGAGCAGAGATCTCGGCGGTGCTGGCGCTCGGCGCGCTGAGTTCGGGGCTGGCGATCGTGCTGTTCATGTGGCTCATCCGCGAAGTCGGCCCCGTGCGCGCGTCGGTCGTGACGTACATGATGCCGCCGATCGGCGTGTTTCTCGGGTGGGCGGTGTTCAGCGAGCCAATCGGCTGGAACCTGCTCGTGGGGCTGCTGCTCATCGCGACGGGCGTTGCGCTCGTCCAGGGGCTCCCGGGATTCGCCACGCGGCTGCGGGTCGCATCGGCACAGGCCCAACCGGTCAAAGACTAATCCCGGACGCATCCTCGGCGGAGTAGGATGCGCGAATCCCGCCGCATGGAGATGCAGGTATGGCACCCCGGGTTCAGCTGGGCCACATCGGACAGGTTTCGGTCACGGTCTCGGACATCGAGAGGGCAGTGGCGTTCTACCGCGATGTGCTTGGACTTCCGCACCTGTACACGTTCGGGCAGCTCGCGTTCTTCGACTGCGATGGCACGCGGCTCTTCCTCGATGCGCTGCCGGAGGCGCGCGAGCAGGGCACGTCGGTCCTCTACTTCAGCGTGCCGAACATCCATGCGGCGACTGCGGACCTGCGGGCCAACGGCGTGCAGTTCGAAGGCGAGCCGCACATGATTTTCCGTCACGAAGACGGCATGGAAGAGTGGATGGCGTTCTTCCGGGACCCCGACGGACACACGCTTGCGCTGATGTCGCAGGTGGCCGCGACGGCGTAGGGCGGGTGCACAATGCATAAGAAAGTGTGCTAAGCTGAAACCAGTTGTTAGGCGTATTTCGCTGGCTAATGCCACCTGGCAATACCGAGTCAAGGGTCTCGCTCCGCGGCTGTGATGCCGCAGCTCTCGCGCCCGAGATGCGCGATTCCGTTGAGCGCCCGGCCAGCGTATGCAGACTTTCGAGACGAGCTGATTTGTGATCCTTTCCCTATTCAGGCGCAAGGCGCGCCGCGCCGTACCCGAAGAATCGGTAGCACCGGCGCGCGCAGTCGCTCCGCCACAACCGCAGACGACCACCTCCGTCCCCGCCGCCGCGCCGGTCGCCGGCCACGCGGCAGCTCCCTCCGGGTCGAGCGCCCCTAAGCGCCGACGCCGGCGCGGCGGCCGGAAGACCTCCACTGCCACGACACAAGCCACGGGACGAAGCCGCGATACGCAGCCGGCTTCGCAACTTCCCCCAGCGAAAGCCCCCATTTCCGAAGCGTTCCGGGAGCTCGGTGTCGACGACACTGGACTTGCAGCCATCGCCGCTCTCGGCTTCGAAACCCCCACCCCGATCCAGGCTGAAGCACTGCCGTTGCTGCTCGAAGGCGAAGATGTCGTCGGGCTGGCGCAGACGGGCACGGGCAAGACGCTCGCGTTCGGGCTGCCGCTCGCGCGCTCGATCGACCCTTCGCGCAATGAGACGCAAGCCATCGTGCTGGTGCCCACGCGGGAGCTGGCGAACCAGGTCCGCGAACTGATGGAGCACCTCGGGAAGTTCTACGGGTTCCGGGTCATCGGGCTCGTCGGCGGCCGCCGGGTTCGCAGCGACCTCGCCGCGCTCGAAAAGGGCGGGCAGGTTATCGTCGGCACACCGGGCCGCATCATCGACCACCTTGAACGTGGAACGCTGTCGCTCCGGGATGTGCACTTCGCGGTGCTCGACGAGGCGGACCAGATGCTCGACATCGGGTTCGCGCCGGCCATTAACAAGATCCTGCGGATGACGCCGAAGGACCGGCAGACGGCGCTCTTCAGCGCGACGATGCCGGAAACGATCGGGCGGCTGGTGTACCGCTACATGCGCAACGCGCGGCATGTGGCGGTGGCCCCCGAACAGCGCACAGCGGAAGGCGTCCGGCAGATGTACTGCGAAGTCGCCGAGCGCGACAAGATCTTCGCCCTTCGGTACCTGTACGAGAACCGGAACCTCGGCCGGTCGCTCATCTTCCGGAACACCAAGATGGGTGTCGACCGGCTGACGCAGCAGATCCGCGAGGCGGGCGTTGGCGCGCGGGCGATTCACGGCGACCTGCGCCAGTCGGAACGCGACCGGGTTATGAAGGATTTCCGCTCGGGTAAGCTCGAGTTCCTCATCGCCACGAACGTGGCGGCCCGCGGGCTCGATATCCCCGACGTCGAACACGTGATCAACTACGACGTGCCCCAGAACGCAGAGGAGTACATCCACCGCATCGGACGAACGGCGCGCGCCGGGAAGACCGGATACGCGGTGACGTTCGTGGGCGAATGGGAGATCGACGACTGGGACCGCATCGTGAACGAGGTCGGCGCCGAGAACATCGAATACCTGGAGATGCCCGCGCGCTGGGATTAGTCGCGCGGGCGAAGCCCTGGGAATTGCGTACGAACCCGGCTAACTTCGGCCGGGTTCTCGTTTGAGGAACAGGTCGGCGGCGAACGCCAGGATGACGGCGCCGACGAACGCGGGGATCAGTGCGATACCACCGATTTCCGGGCCAAGGTCGCCCAGGATCCAGCCACCGAGCCATGCGCCGAGCAGGCCCGCGACCACCGCCCCGAGCAGGCCGTAGGGCAGGTCGCCGGGAACGACGGCATCGGCGGCCCAGCCGACGAGGCCCGCAACCACCAGCGTGACGATGAGGCCGAGCAGGCTGACCGTGATCCACACGCCGATCGCGAAGACCAGGAACAGCACGAGCGCGCCCAAGAACAGGATGAATGCCATATGTCTCCTTCACCCCACCAAAGCCGTGCGATTATCGCGGTGGGCGTCCAACGCGAGAAACAGATCAGGCCGGGATTAGTCGCAAACGTGTAACAGACCCCGAAACGGCAGCGACTACAGGAGGCTCGCCGGGTCGACATCGATGGCCCAACCGTGGCCGAGCCGAATCTCGGCGACGAGCTCGGCGGGATGGCGGCCGCGCAGCAGGAGCTGCCAGCGGTACTCGCCGCGGACGCGCGAAATGAACGCGGGTTGGGGGCCGAGCACGTCGGGTTCACCCCGGCCGGCAGCGTCGCGGCGCATGCGCAGTTCGGCGGCAACACGTGAGGCTTCCTGCAGGCCGTGTTCCCGGTTCTTATGTCGAAACACGAGCCGGACCAGCCGTGTGAAGGGCGGATAGCCCGCGCGCCGCCGGTGCGCGATCTCCTCTTCGAAGAAACTGCGGTAGTCGTGATTCGCGGCCGCGACGATGGGCGTGGCCTCCGGTTCGTACGTCTGGAAGAAGACGCGGCCCGGGCGGTCCCGGCGGCCAGCGCGGCCGGCGACCTGCGACAGGAGCTGGAACGTGCGCTCCTGGGCATGGTAGTCGGGCAGGCTAAGCCCGACGTCGGCATCGACCACGCCCACGACGGTCATCTGCGGGAGGTCGAGGCCTTTCGCGAGCATCTGGGTGCCCACGAGGATGTCGATTTCGCGCGCTTCGAGCGCCCGGACGATCGCCTCGTGGCTGCCCTTTCGTGACGCAACATCGCTGTCCCAGCGGGCGACGCGGGCGCCCGGGAATACTCTCCGGGCCTCCTGCTCGATGCGTTGAGTGCCGACGCCGAAGGGCCGGTAGCGGGCGCTTTCGCACTTCGGACAGCGGTCGTCGAGGCGCTTGGTGCGGCCGCAGTGGTGGCAGCGCAGCAGCGCGCGCGTGGGGTCGGAGAGGTCGAGGCTGTACGCCACCTCGCACGAGGTGCAGAGGGGCATGAACCCGCAATCGCGGCAGAGCATGAACCGGGCGGAGCCGCGACGGTTCACGAACAGGATGGACTGCTCGCCGTCTTCGAGCGCGCGGGCGATAGCGCGCTGGAGCGGGACGCTGAACACCGCGCGGTTGCCGGCCTTGAGCTCCTCGCGCATGTCGACGATCTCGATGTGGGGCATGACGCCGCGAGTCACGCCACCGTCGCCGGTGGGCGCGAGCCGCTCGGTGAGTTCGACTCTGCCGATGGCGCCCGTTTCGCTCAGGTGGTAGGTGACGACATCGGGCGTCGCGCTCCCGAGCACGAGAATGGCGCCGGTGAGGCGGCAGAGCTCGCGGGCGGCGTCGCGGGCGTGGTAGCGGGGCTGCGGGTCCGCCTGCTTGTAGCTCCACTCGTGCTCTTCGTCGAGCACCACGAGCCCGAGGTTTCGCACGGGCGCGAAGATGGCGCTCCGGGAGCCGATCACCAGCCGGGCGTCGCCGCGCTGGATGCGGTACCACTGGTCGTACAGTTCGCCCGTGCCGAGCCCCGAGTGCAGCACGGTCAGCGTGTCGCCGAAGCGTTCGCCGTAGCGGCGGATGGCCTGCGGTGTGAGCGAGATTTCGGGCACAAGGACGATCGCCCCCTGCCCGGCATCGAGCGTTCGCCGCACCAGGTCGAGGTACACCTCGGTCTTTCCGGAGCCGGTGACGCCGTGGATGAGCCACGTGCCGCGGCTGGACCAGATTCGATCGGCAGCTTCCTGTTGCGCTGGAGCGAGGACGAGGTCGGGCTTGGGGTCGAACCGCCAGCCGGCGAGCGGGTCGCGCTCGACGCGCTGTTGGTACTCCTCGACGAGCCCCTCGGATTCGAGCGAACGGAGGTGCGAGGGCAGCGCGCCCGTCGCTCGGACCTCGGCGAGCGGGACGTCCCGGCGTTCGAGCAGGAGGCGCAAGACCCGTGCGGCGATGGACCGCGGCGACTTTTGCTCGAACTGCTCGGCGCGGGCTTTCGCGTCCGCGTCGGCGGCGATGAGCCGGACGCGCCGCTCCATGCGGGCCTGCGCTGCCGGGCGGGCGAGCCCCTGCACGACGGTGAGGTGGCCGTGCTGCTGCAGGCGGCGCAGCGTTTGCATCGAGACCTGGCCAACGGCTTCGCGGAGCTGGTCAACGGGCACCCGGCCGTGTTCGGCGATGTACTGGAGGATCTTGCGGTCCTTCGGGTAGACGGGAAGCAGCGGGGGCACATCGACCGGCGACACCATCGTCACGGCCTTCTGCCCGTAACCGGCGGGGAGACATGTGGCGACGCAATCCCAGAGGGGCGCGAGGTAGGTGGCGCTCAGCCAGCGGGCCAGGGCGACGTGCGCAGCGTCGAGCACCGGCTCGGGGTCCGCGATAGCGTGGATAGGGCGGACCTCCTCGATCTCCGCCTGGTCGCGGAGTTCAAGGACGATGCCCTGGAGGATGCGCGAGCCGTAGGGGACGAAGACGGCCTGTCCCGGCGCGACCGTGAGTCCCTCCGGCACGGCGTAGGTGAACGCCATGCGCGTGGGCTGGCCGCTGTTGACCGCGACTTCGGCGTAGGCCACGGCAGGGGGCGCCGCATCAGGATGTGTTGTGCTCTGCACGCGCCAATCGTGCAGCGAGCGGGCGGTCGGCGACAAACGTCAGGCGCCGCCGGCGGTCCCGGAGTCGGCGGGGCGGGGCTGCGGAACGGGCTGCGGGGGCGATTCGCCCTCGCGCGGCGCTTCGGCCACGAGCTCGGAGGTTGCCAGCCCGCGGGTGAGCCCGAGGAAGATGGGCGCGCCCAGCGCGATGGCGGCGCCGCTGAAGTAGAAGGCCGCCGGCGTACTAAACATGTTCACGAACACGCCGCCGAGCACCGACCCGGCCACGATGCCGATGCCGTTCCCGGCGGAGCCGAGCCCGAGCACGGTTCCCATGCCGACACGTCGCCCGGCCACCACCTGGATGGCGCTGGCGGCGACCTGCGAAAGCGAGTGCATCGCGCCCATCATGAAGAGCACCGCGACGATGAGCGGGTAGATGGTGACGAGCCCGAGCGTGAACAGCATCATGCCGAGCCCGAGAACGCCAATCGCGACCAGCCGGCGCCGTTCGAACCGGTCGGCAACGCGGCCGAATATGGGCTGGGCGAAACCGCCCGTGAGGTCCTGGGTAGAGAAGGCGAGGCCGACGAGGGTCGGGCTCACGCCGATGTCGTCTTCGAGGCGAAGGCCCAGGAAGCTGAGCGAGGCGCCGAACGAGAGGGAGATCAGCGCCATGTGGATGGTGAGTGCCAGCACCAGCCGGTCCTGGAGCGCGACCCGGAAGGGGACGCGCACGGGCTCGGCGGGTTCGGACCAGTGGCGTTCGCGAACCGGCTGCTTCTTCGGGAGGGCGAACACGACCACCGCCGCGGAGGCGCCCATCATCA
The DNA here is from genome assembly GCA_964632355.1 of uncultured Anaerolineaceae bacterium. Classification (GTDB taxonomy): domain Bacteria; phylum Chloroflexota; class Dehalococcoidia; order Tepidiformales; family Tepidiformaceae; genus JALOAP01. The sequence continues at coordinate 19,345 of CAZWBW010000037.1, forward strand.
GCGCCATGGAGATGAACACCGCATCGAACCCGATGGCCTGGCGAATAAGACCGGCGACCAGCGGACCCGAGCCGAAGCCGATGACATCGGCGGTGGCGAAGACGCCGAACCACCGCCCTTCGTGGCCCCGGGGCGTCATATCGCCGACGTAAGCGCGGGCGACGGAGAAGATCATGCTCGTGCCGAGGCCGCTGAAGGCGCGAAACCCGATGACCTGTACGAAGCTGCCAGCCGTCAGGTAGCCGAGCGCCGCGATCATATAGATGAGCAGGCCCGCGATGATGAAGGGCTTGCGGGGGTAGCGGTCGGAGAGGCGTCCAACGATGGGCCCGCAAATCGTCTGGACGATGGCGAACGCGGAGAACGTGAGCCCCAGCCAGATTCCATTCGCGCCCAGTTGTTCGGCGTAGACGGGCAGGAGCGGGCTCACCATGGAAATGCCCATAGTCGCCACGAATACGGCGGTATAGAGCGCGATGAAGGGCCGGGAAAGCATGTGGTACCGAGCCTACCTCACGTTTTCCTTTCGCGGGGGGCGAAATGGCCCCAGTGGGGGCCCGTTGATACACTCGCCAATGACGCAGCGCATCGGGTGCCCATAACGTGAAGATCTTCGACGTCCACATCCACTACCCCCGGAACTGGGAGAACCTCGAGGAAGACACCGCGCCGATGGTCGACCGGCTGGCCGAAGTGGCTTCGGCGGCGGGCATCACCAAGGGATGCCTCCTCATTGGTGGGCGGTTCGGGCCGAGCTACGAGCGCGGCATCGAAGTGGCGTCGAAGTACAGCGAGCTCTTCATCCCCGTGGCCGTTATCGACCCGGAGGTCATCGACGGCGAGGGCGTGCAGCGGCTGTACGACATGGGGTACCGGGGGCTGAAGCTCATCGGCGTCGCGCGGCCCTACGACGAGCCGGACTACATGTCCGCCTATGCGAAGGCGGAAGAGTTGCAGATGCCCATCCTGTTCCACATGGGCGTCATCGGCGGCGGGCTGGACTATTCGATCACCCACCCGCGGCGCGATGCGGCGGCGGCGCAGGCGTACCAGCGCTGGCTCGCGATGCTCGACCGGATGCCGTCGCGCGATGTTTCGGCGACGCGCATGAGCCCGCTCCACCTGGACACCATCGCGAACCGGTTCCCGCGGCTAAAGATCATCGGGGCGCACCTGGGGAACCAGGGGAACTATGACTACGCTGCGTCGGTCGCGCGCTGGCGCCACAACGTGTACTTCGACATGTCGGGCGGCGAGACGATCGAACGACACGCGATCGAGCGGAAGCTGATCGGCACGGAGTTCGGCATCGAAAAGCTGGTGTGGGGCAGCGACTGCGACATGGACCAGATTCGCAACCACATCAACCGGTTCGAGGCGATGTACGACCTGCTCGAACTGACGGACGACGAGCGGGAGCGCCTCTGGTGGCGGAACGCGGCCGAAATCTACGGCCTGGAAACGCCAACCTTCGCGGAGGAGTAACCTGGCAGCCCAGAACCTGGCCGCGCGAACCAGCGCAAGCGGTACGGCGCGCGCCGTCCTGCTGACCGCCGTCACGTACGCGGGCCTTGTCGCCTACCTGGGCATCCGCCCGACACAGCACTGGATCGCGTGGCTGGTGGCGGTGCTCGCGGCGCTCGGGGTGGATGGCATCGTGCGTTCGCACCCCCGGTGGCGGGACGATGCGCCACACGCCTCGGCGGTATTCCTGTTCCTGCCGGGGTTGTCGGTGCTCGGCGGCGCGCTGTTCATCGAACACGCTGTCGACGGGTACGCGCGGCCGCTCGCGGCGCTGATCCCGGGGCTCGGCATCGGCCTCATCGCGATGGGCGAGTACTACACAGTCGACTACGGGTCGCGGCTCTACGGCACGATGCGCCTGATACTCGCGGTCGCGACGTATCTGACCGCGTTCGCGCTCTACACCGTCATTTTCGTAAGCGACGTACCGCTCGCGCTCGAGGGCCTGCTGGTCGGGCTCGTGAGCATGGCGCTTTCGATGGAGCTCCTGCGCGAGAGCCAGCTGCTCGGGCCAAGTTCGCTGCTGGTAGGGCTGGCGATCGGTATTTCGCTGGCCGAACTGCGAGTTGCGCTGTACTTCTTCCCGCTCGACGGTCTGCTGGCCGGCGCCCTGTTGATCATCGGGTTCTATCTCGCGACCGGGTTCGTGCATCACCTGCTCGACCACGACCTTGAGTGGTCGACGACGCTGGAGTACCTGGTCGTGGCGGCGGTGGGCACGGCTGCCGTGGTCGTGACCCGCGTGTTCGTGTAAGAAGGTAGGCGTGGCGACCCTCAGAATTTCGACCTGGAACGTGAATGGGCTGCGCGCGTCGCTCAAGACGGGCGACGTGCAGAAGTGGCTCGAAACATCGAAGCCCGACATCGTCGGTATGCAGGAAGTGAAGGCGACCGAGGACCAGGTAGACGCTTCGGCGTGGACGGACCTCGGGTATTCGGCGACGTGGCACTGCGCCGAACGCGCCGGGTACAGCGGTGTGCTGCTCCTCACGAAGCCGGAGCCGACGGCAGTGCAGTGCGGGCTGGGGATCGAAGAGTTCGACCGCGAAGGCCGCGTGATCCAGGCGGAGTACCCGTGGTTCACGCTCATCACCGCCTACTTCCCGAACGGCGGCAACAAGGGCGTACGGCTGCCATACAAGCACGCGTTCTACGAAGCGTTCCTCGAACACGTCGATCGGCTGCGGGCGGCCGGGAAGTCCGTGATCTTCATGGGCGACCTGAACGTCGCGCACACCGAGATGGACGTCGCGCGGCCCGAGGAGGCGCTGAAGGGCACCGGGTTCCTCCCGGAGGAGCGGGCGTGGATTGACCGGCTGCTCGAACGCGGGTACGTGGACACCTTCCGGGCGCTGCACCCGGACGAGCGCGACGCGTACACGTACTGGGACGCATGGCGCGACCGGCGGGCGCGGAACGTGGGCTGGCGCATCGACTACATCTGGGTGACGCCCGAGTTGCTGCCGTCGGTGAAGGCAGCGTTCCACGAGACGCAGGTGTTCAGCTCGGACCACTGCCCGGTAACGATCGACCTGGAAATCCCTGGCGAGGGATAGCCGAGGAAACTCGCACGCTGGACTTGCGACGGCGGCGCAATCCGGTCGCCAGCACCGTTCGTCTTTCGCAACCGTGGTCCCCGCATGCTCACAGGAACGGCGCATTTCGCCGAACTGGAGGTGCATGGATGGCCGCTGCCAAAGATGCGATTAAGTTACTGAAAGACGATCACAACTCGGTAAAGAAGCTCTTCAAGGACTTCGAAAAGGCGAGCGGGAAGAAGAAGCTCGACATCGCCCGCCAGACCCTCATCGAACTCCAGGCCCACGCGAAGATCGAAGAAGAGATCTTCTACCCGAAGTACCTGGAGATGACCAAAGACGAAGAACTCACCGCCGAGGCGGAAGAAGAACACCACGTCGCCGAAGTGCTGATGGAAGAGCTGACGGAAATGCTCTCGTCATCGGAAACCGATGTGCATTTCGATGCGAAGTACATGGTGATGGCCGAAAGCGTGAAACATCACATCGAGGAAGAAGAAGGCGAGATGTTTCCGAAGGCCGAGAAGAAGATGGACAAGGAACTGCTCAAGGAGCTTGGCGAGGAGATGATCCAGCGCCGCGAGCAAGTCGTCGCGGAGCTCGACAAGCAGCTCGCGAAGGTCTAGCCGTTCGCTCGAACCACGAAACGGGCCTCCCCTGGAGGGGAGGCCCGTTGTGTTTTGGCCGGGGAATCGCTACGGGTACTCTACTTCGCCGTCTTCGTGTACCACGGCAACGGGCCGCTGGGTCTGCTCGACGGCGTCCTGGATGGTGGCAGCGCCGCGGAGCCGGGCGAAGAGGCCCTGGTCCTCCATGTCAGCGGGGAGCATGATGAGGTCGGCGTTCTGCTGGTCAGCATACTCGGCGAGTTCGTCGGCGCCCTTGTCCTGCGGAAGCCACCCGTAGGCTTCGACGCCCTGTTCGCGGGCACGGGCGACCTGCTCGGCGATGGGGTGGCGCCCGGCGCGTTCGAGATCCTCCTCGGTGAGGCGGTCGGGCCACAGCGATTCGTCGGTGTCGCCGGACCACTCGGTCGGCATGGGCTTGGCGAAGACCTGGGCGGCATCGATGTCGTAGAGAATCAGGCGCGCCTGGGCCTGGCTTGCGGTCTCGATCGCAGCATCGACAACGCTGTCGTAGCGGCCATCTTCGGATGTGTACGCGATGATGCAAGTGGGCGCAGTGGTCATGTCGCACCTCCAGAGAGTGCTCTCGTTCGTTTGTATTGGGGTAACCATCGCACGCGCATTACGGCGGGAGTGCGGGCGTGCACGCGGCATGCCAGCAGGTTGGAGGGGTGGCGCAGCACAGCGCCTGACATGAGGCTGTAACCCGGCCGGGGCGAAGCAGCCTCGCGACTTCCGGCGCGACCCCCTACAGTGTTCTTCCCGACTATTCAGGAAGCGAGAGACACCGGCGATGGCTGGCGACTACGAGGTGGAGTTTCGAACGCTCCCGGGGGCGCCCTACCCGTTGGGGGCGACGTGGGACGGGAGTGGCGTCAATTTCGCCCTGTTCTCGGAACACGCGGTGCGCGTGGAACTCTGCTTCTTCGACCGTAGAGACCCGTCCCGCCAGATCGCTTCCATCCCGATGCGGGAGCAGACTGACTTCGTATGGCACGTGTACGTGCCCGAAGCGCGGCCGGGCTTCCTGTATGGCTATCGCGTGTACGGGCCGTTCGACCCGGCGCGGGGACTGCGGTTCAACTACCACAAGCTGCTGCTCGACCCGTACGCGAAAGCGATCTCGGGGACGGTCGAGTGGTCGGATGCGATGTTCGGCTACCCCCAGGACGCGGGAGAGGACCGCGACCTCCACTTCGACCCGACCGACAGCGCGCCGGGGATGCCGAAATGTGTGGTCATCGAACCGGCGTTTTCGTGGGGCGACGATCGGCCGCCGCGCATCCCGTGGCACAAGACGGTGATCTACGAGTGCCACGTCAAGGGCTTCACGCAGCTCAATAAGGACCTCCCGCCCGAGATTCGCGGGACGTACGCCGGGCTGGCCGACCACCGCACGATTCGATACCTGAAGGATCTCGGCGTCACCTCCATCGAGCTGATGCCGGTGCACCACTTCATCCACGACAAGCACCTGCGCGACCGGGGGCTGGTGAACTACTGGGGGTACAACACCATCGGCTACTTCGCGCCGGACCCGCGGTACTCGTCGGACAAGAGCCCGGCCGGGGCGGTGAACGAGTTCAAGACGATGGTGAAGACCCTCCACCGCGAGGGCTTCGAAGTCATTCTCGACGTGGTTTACAACCACACCGCCGAGGGGAACCACCTTGGGCCCACGCTCGCCTTCCGCGGTATCGACAACCTGTCGTACTACCGGCTCACGGGGGACGGGCGCTTCTACATGGACTACACGGGCACCGGGAACACGCTGAACATGCTGCACCCCCGGGTCATCCAGATGATCATGGACAGCCTGCGCTACTGGGTGCTCGAGATGCACGTCGACGGGTTCCGGTTCGACCTCGCCGCCGCGCTCGCCCGCGAGCTGCACGACGTCGACCGGCTGTCGGCGTTCTTCGACATCATC
>CAZWBW010000038.1:0-24751 GCA_964632355.1 uncultured Anaerolineaceae bacterium
GAGGCCGGTGAGGGCATTCTTGAAGATCTGTTCGAAGCCAAGGAACTTGATGATCCCGAGGTAGACGGACGGGTGGAACCGCAGGCCGCCCTTGTACGGACCGAGGGCGCTGTTGAACTGCACCCGGAAGCCGCGGTTGACGTGCACCTCGCCGTTGTCGTCCTGCCAGACGACCCGGAAGATGATCTGGCGTTCGGGTTCGCAGATGCGTTCGATGATGCGGCGCTCGGCGAGCTCGGGACGCTTGGCGAGCACCGGGCCGAGCGATTCGAGGACTTCCCGCACGGCCTGGTGGAACTCGATCTCCGCCGGGTTGCGCCGAACAACATCCTGGTACGCCTGTTCGAGGCGTTCGTCCATCCCTACCACGTAAGAAGCACCCCTTCGGCGGAAAGCTTGGCTGTCACTGTTTCGGCCCCCTCACAGGAAAATGGGAACCCCGAAGCGCGTTCGGGATCGACCGCGCATACCGGGTAAACCCGCGTCACATTACGAGAAGGTTTCATAATCTGGACGGATCGGCACAGGGTCAATGCGATTTCGCCGGAATCCGATGGAACTTACGCCTGCCCGCAATAAACGGGACGCAGGTTTTTCGCGGCCGCTTTTCGACCGACCGGAAAGTGAGATCCGCCGAACGGATGGGGGCGTACATATGAGGAAGGCGGGGCCAGAGGCGCTTCTGACCCCGCCGAAGGGGGAGGGGCTGCCGGCCGCTACTGGTCGACTGGCAGCACCTCGAACTCTACCACTCTCGAAGGCGCGCTGCTCATAACAATTCCGATACGCGCGCTGAAATTTCGTCCACCAGTAACAATTTGGCGAACCCAATAGCTGCTAATAGTGCCAGCAGTGCTGCCCCGGAGGAGATCCAGCCGGCAGCCCCCACTCGAAGCGCTCCCTGTGGCGCTCGAGGGTCGCCGAAGCCCCGGAGATAGAGCGCCGCAGCGAGGTCGGCGGAGCGCCGAACGGTCACCAGCAGCAGCGGCACTGCCATCGCGACGATGGTGCGCAGCCGATCGGCTGGCCCCCGGCCAGGCGGAACGCCGCGCGCGAGCCGGGAGCGCTGGAACGTCTTCGCGGTAGCAGCGAACCCGGGGGCAGTTCGCAACACAAGGGCGAGGGCGAGCGAAAGGTCCGCAGCCCGGCTTCGCACCCCCGGGATGGAGCGCACAAGCGCGCCGAAGTCCCGCAACAGCAACGCGGGATGGACGGTCGCGCAGAAGACCGCGGCAGCGAGCACCGGGCCCACGACGCGCAGCACCGTCCGGGCGGCAGCGAAGTAGGCATCGCGTCCCGGGAGTTCGCCGAAGCGGCCCCAGTCGCCGCCGGGCGCGATGAGGTGCAGCGACGCGGCCATCGCCGCGAGCACGAACACGGGCAGCAGCCGCCGGCCCAGCACCGATGGGGAGATTCCCCAGCCCGCAGCGAGCGCCACCAGGGCGACCGCATAAGCGGCGAGCAATGGAAGCGGCGCCGGGACGAGGAATGCCAGCCCCATCGCCAACGACGCCACGATCGACGGGATAAGTGTCAGCGGCGGCAGGCGCGTCGCCGCCGTCCGTGGCGCCGTAGGAGCACGGACGGGTGCAGGCGGCCGGGGAAGTTCGACTGGCTCGTCGAGCGGCCCGGCGGCGGCGATTCGGTCGGCAAGGTGGTCGATGGCCATGGGTGGGTCGCCAGGCAGGCCCAGCGCGTGCGCGGCTCGAACGGCGAAGGGCAGCGCGACGCCCGAACGTACGAGTTCGGGGGCACGTTCGAGCACGGCAGATGGCGCCCCCTGGGCGACGACCCGGCCATTCGCGATGCACACCAGGTGATCGGCGACCGGCGCGAACCGGTCGAGGTCGTGGGTGGCGAGCACAATGGCCGCGCCGCCGTCGCGGAGGTTCGCCAGAGAGCGGACGACGGCGAGGGCATGGTCGCGGTCGAGGCCAGCGGTTGGTTCGTCGAGCACGAGGAGGCCGGGGTCGAGTGCCTGCACGAGCGCAAGCGCCGCAAGCCGCTGTTCGCCGCCGCTCAACTCGATCGGAGAACGGTCGAGCGGGTGGCCGGGGAGGTCGACCGCTCGGAGTGCGGCTTCGGCTCGCGCGGGGATGTCGGATGGGGCGATTCCACGATCGGTGAGGGCCGCATCGAACTCCTCGCGGAGGGTGGCGCGAAAGAAGAGGCGCTCCGGCGCCTGGAAGAGGTAGGCGATGCGGCGGCGGGCCCGGGGCGGCAGCTTCTCGGGGCGCCGGAGCGGCTCACCGAAGAGCTCGACCGTTCCCGCTGCCGGTTTCCGAAGGCCGCAGACGAGTTCGAGGAGCGAGGTTTTCCCGGCACCCGAAGGACCGGCCACAACCGTGAGTTCGCCGGCGCGCACCTCCAGCGACACGTCCGACAGGATGACGTGCCCGGAAGGCGCATCGAGCGAAACGTTCGTCAGTGTGGCCGGGAGAGGCATGCGACCAGCTCCTTCAGCGAGAGCGGGAGCAGTGGTAGGGGGCGGCGACGGCGCTCCAGTTCGTGCGCGAGCAGCGCCGGCGCCGGGGGTTCGAAGCCACGGGCAATGAGCCATTCGATGTCGGCGGCGAGCTCCCGCGGAGGGGTCTGACGCGCGATACGACCGCCTTCGAGCACGGCGACGGAGTCGCAGAGCGCAAGCATGTCGGTGCGGTGGGTCACGAGCAGGACGCCCATATCGTTCGAGCGCGCCAGGCCGGCGACCTGCCGGAGGATGCGCGAAGCCGCGATAGGGTCGAGGTGCGCCGCCGGTTCGTCGAGCACGAGATAGCGCGGGCGGACCGCGATAGCGGAGGCGATGACGAGTCGCTGCTGTTCGCCGGCCGAGAGCGTTGCGACGTCGCGGTTCTCGAACCCCGCCAGGCCCACCGCCGCGAGGGCTTCACGGACACGTTCGGCGGCTTCCGGCTCGCCGAGGCCCATGTTGCGCGGACCGAATGCCACCTCATCGAAGACGATGGGCCAGGTGAGGCCGTCCTCGGGGTCCTGCGGAACGAACTGCAGGAGGTGCCACGCGCGTTCCGTCGCGGAGTGGCCGTCTACAGTGACGTGTCCTTCCGGCGGGGCGAGGAGGCCGCAGGCAAGCCGGCAGAGCGTCGACTTGCCGCTCCCGTTCTTGCCGAGGAGCCCAATCACCTGCCCCGGGTGCACCTCGAGATCGACCGCATCGAGTACCGGGCGCGTATCGCCGTACGCGAACGAGACACGTTCGACGCGGAGAGCGGCAGTCACGATTCGCGACGTTGCAGCAGGAACCCGGCGCGAGCCAGCGGCTGCGTCACCGCATGACCGATGAGGGTCGCCGCGACGGCCTTGAAGATGTCACCGGGGAGGAAGGGGGTCAGGCCGGTGCCGACCGTCTCCCAGAGCGGGCGCTCGATGACCACGGCGAGCCATGGCACACCGATCAGATAGACGAGGAAGATGCCGAGCGTGAGGTTAACAACCAGGCGCCCGGGGAGCGCCAGCCGCCCCTCCGGCAGGCGTTCGACGGCAAAGCCAACGACGGTGGCTGCGAGCAACATGCCCCACAGGTACCCGCCGGTGGCAGAGACAAGCACCGCAGCGCCGCCCTGGCCGCCAGCGAAGACCGGCATCCCGAGGAACCCGAGCAACAGCACCAGGCCGACCGCCATGAACGCGCGGCGGCCACCCAACACGTTCGCAGCCAACAACACGCCGAGCGTCTGGCCGGTGACGGGGACGGAGCTCCCGGGGACGGGAATGGAGATGGCCCCGAGCGCGACGATGAGCGCAGCGAACGCCGCCACGAGTGCGAGTTCGTTGGCGCGCGCGAGCGCCGGGATGGCAGTGGGGGAGGTCGTCATGTTCGGTTCTCCTCGGTAGTCGGGGCGTGAAGCACGTCGCCGGCGGTGACGCGAACCTCGTCGCCAGCGTCGGTTCGAATGAGCAGCGCACCATCGTCGAGCAGGGCGATCGCGGTGCCGTGGACACTCCCGTCCCAGAGGTCGGCGCGGACGCGGCGGCCGATGGTGTTCGGCAGCGAACGCCAGGCGTCGACAACGAAGTGAGAGGATTCACGGAGCTGCTCGAACAGGCTTTCCATTTCGCGGAGATAGGCCTGGAGCAAGCGCAGCCGCGAAATTGGCGCGCCGGCTGCGTCGCGAAGGGTCGTCGCGGTGGACTGGATGCCGGCCGGGAGGGAGTCCGCCGAGAAATTGGCGTTGATCCCGGTTCCCACGAGCAGGTAGTGGACTGCCTGCTCCTCGGCGGCGAGTTCAGTGAGGATGCCGGCGATCTTCTTTCCGCCCACCTGTACGTCGTTGGGCCACTTGAGTAGCGGTTCGAGGCCGGTGACTTCGGCGACGGCGCGCGCGACGGCGACACCGGCAGCGAGACTCACGAGGGGCGCCCGGCTGGCAGGCAGCGGACCGCGAAGGACTACGGTGGCCCAGATACCGCCGCGGGGGGACACATACGGGCGGTTGAGCCGGCCGCGGCCGCCCTCCTGCTCTTCGGCGACCACGAGCGTCCCGTGGGGAGCACCGGCGTCCGCGAGGTCGCGGGCGATGGGCTGCGTGGATTCTGTCCGCTCGAAGTGTGCGACATGGCGGCCGAGGTGCGCCGTCTCCAGTCCCTCGAGGACTTCGGGCGCAATGAGCCGGTCGGGGCGAGCGACGAGCCGGTGTCCAACGCGAGGGCTGGATTCGATTTCGTACCCGTCGTCGCGCAGCCGTGCGACAGCCTTCGATACGGCCGCGCGGCTAAGCCCCAATTCCGTCGCGAGCGATTCACCGGAGACGAAGTCGGCCGTGGCCGCGAGCCTGCGCAGGACCGCGAGTGGCGTCCCCGGAAATGTCAACTCCGTTTCGTTCACGGGTTTACATTGCAGCAAAGACGCATTTCGTTCAAGTAGGGCGAACGAACCGGCGTGGAACGGCTTGACCCCTCCTGTAGCAGCCCGGATGCTTCGAGGACAAAGACCCGGCCCGTTCGACGGCCCGCGCGCGGGTCACCCGGGCGAGGTTGGAAATTCGGAAACGGGGGAAGTATGGGTCCTCTCTCTGGCATCAAGGTCCTGGAAATTGCCGGCATTGGTCCGGGTCCCTTTTGCGCGATGGTGCTCGCCGACCTGGGTGCGGAAGTCATCCGCGTCGACCGGGCGGCGAACGTCCCGAACGAACGGCCGTCGCGGCCGCCGTCGGATCTGCTGACGCGTGGACGGAAGAGCATCGCTGTGGACCTGAAGAAGCCGGAAGGCGTGGAGGTGGTTCTGCGGCTCGCCGAACAGGCGGACGCGCTGATCGAGGGCTTCCGTCCGGGCGTGATGGAGCGGCTCGGCCTCGGCCCTGACGTTCTGCTGGAGCGCAACCCGCGGCTTATCTACGGCCGCATGACCGGGTGGGGACAGGAAGGCCCGATCGCCCAGGCCGCCGGTCACGACATCAACTACATCGCGCTTACTGGTGCGCTGCACCACATCGGCCGGGCGGGCGAGGCCCCGGTGCCGCCGCTGAACCTGGTCGGCGACTTCGGTGGTGGCGGGCTGCTCCTGGCGTTCGGCATCCTTGCGGCAATCATCGAGCGCCAGACGTCGGGCAAGGGGCAGGTGGTCGACGCCGCGATGGTTGACGGCGCGTCGATCCTTATGACGATGTTCCACGGCATGCGCGCGGCCGGTGCATTCAGCGATGAGCGCGGCGAGAACCTGCTCGATACCGGCGCCCACTTCTACAACACCTACGAGACGGCCGACGGGAAGTACATCTCGGTCGGTTCGATCGAACCGCAATTCTATGCGGAGCTTCTCCGGCTCACCGGCCTCGAAAGCGAAGACCTGCCGCACCAGCACGACCGCTCGCAGTGGCCGGCGATGAAAGAGCGGCTGGCGCAGGTGTTCAAGACGAAGACCCGCGACGAGTGGGTGCAGATCATGGAAGGCACGGACGTGTGCTTCGCGCCGGTGCTGAACATCCCCGAGGCGTACGAGCACCCGCAAAACGTTGCCCGCCAGACCTTCGTCGAAGTCGCAGGGGTGAAGCAGCCCGCGCCTGCGCCGCGGTTCAGCCGGACCCCGGGCGCGATCGAGCGGCCGCCAGCATTCCCGGGCGAGCATACCCGCGAAGTGCTGGCCGCGTGGGGTGTCGGCAACGAGGAGATCGCAAAGCTGGAGCAGGCCGGCGCAGTCCGGCAGGCGCCGTAACCCCCCTCAAGCGAAAAGGGGTAGAGAGGAGGCGAGCAATGCTCGCCTCCTTTTTCGTTGGCGGCGGCGGTTCGACGATCCGGCGTCGGGTGCAATACTGGACTGTATGCGTGACGCGAACCTCTTCACGATGCTGTCGGCCTATCGGCCCGGGTCGCCGGCGACCCCGTTCGAGAACTACTGCACGTCGGGCCTCGCCTATTTCCTCCGGCGAGGGCACCGCATGCTCTCCGCGCTCATCGGACAGGCGGCGGGCGTGACGAACGAGCCGATCGCCATCGTCGAAGTGCAGCCTCGCGTCGGGGACGCGGGCATCGCGGACCTGCTGGTGACGTTCGAGGGCGGGAAGCGCGCCATCGTCGAGGTACAGGTCGAAGCCGGCGCGGACGAGCGGCAACTCCCGATGCTCGAAGCGCAACAGACGTACTTCGACCCGGATATTTCGCTCGTCCTGCTGACACTCACCGAAGGTTCGGAGCCGTCGAAGTGGCAGCGGATCACCTGGATGCAGGTGATTGAAGCGCTCGAGGGCGACCCGGATCCGCTGGCGCGCGAGTACTCGGAGTTCGTGTTGCGCGACATCCTGGGCCTTGGGGCGGTGCCGCTCGATGAGGCGATCACGACGAACCGGTTCTACGCGCTCGGTGCCGCGGTGCTCCGGCGGCGGTTCGGCGACCGCCTGAGTTATGTGAACAGCGCGTCACGGCCGCTCGACGGGCGGTACCGGTACATCGGCGTAACGTTCTCGGTCGACGACCAGGGAATGAACAACTGGCTGGGGCTGGTGAACGAAACAGTGCCGCTCGGCGACCACTACCACCTGATGCTGGCCAGCAAGGTGACGCCGATTCGCGAACCGGCAGAGCAGCCCCGCGCCGCAGGCGACTGGAAGTGGCCGTTCTGGACGGGCGCTGGCCGTGTCGTCCGCCCGATTACCCCGGAGCAGTGCGAAGAGCTCGTGGAGCGGCTCCCCGACCCGATTCGCTAACCGGCGAGCGCGGCGACAGTCACGCCGTCCCCGCCCTGCTCGGGCGGCGCGGGCTCGAAGCGGCGAACGAGCGGGTGATCCCGCAGCGTCTCGCGGACCGCTGCGCGCAGCGCACCAGTACCCTTGCCGTGGATGATGCGGACGAACGGCAGGCCCGCCCGGAAGGCGTCGTCGAGATAGCCCTCGAGCGAGATGAGCGCTTCCTCCGCGCGCTGACCACGCAGATCGAGTTCGACGGGGACGTTCGGCCGCACCTGCGGCAGTTGCACCTGCACGTTGCCCGACTTCCCGGGCGCCGGTTCGACCCGCTGGATGCGGTCGATCGAGACCTTCATGCGAATCGATCCGAACTGGACGTCGACGCGACCGTCTTCGCCGATGCCGCTCAGCGCTTCGCCCACCTGGGGGATATCGCGGACATGGACGCGGTCGCCGGGCGCGAGTTCGCGGACGACCGGAGCGGCAGGTGCCTGGCGGCGGGCCGGTTTTGCGCGTTGCTTTAGCTTCCCGAGGTCGGCATCGAGCTTGCGCAGCGTCTCCTCGGCCTGGCGTGGATCGAAGTCGCGCGTCGCAGCGCGGCGGCGAAGGTGCTCGATTTCGCGGCGAACCCGGGCCAGCGCGTCCTCCGCTTCGCGGTGGGCAGCTTCGATGATGCTCGCGCGCTCCTGTTCGATGCGGTCGCGCCGCTCGGCGAGAGCGAGACGGAGGTCCTCGGATTCCTGTCGCGCGAGCTCCTCGCGCCGGCGGGCCTCGGCCGCAGCGATGCGCTCGTCCCGGATTTCGGCCAGCAGTTGCTCGAGTTCGAAGTGCTCGGGCGAAAGCTGCGACTGTGCGCGTTCGAGGACACGCTCATCGATGCCGAGCCTGCGGGCGATGGCGATGGCGTTCGACTGGCCCGGCAGCCCGATCGTGAGGTGGTACGTGGGGCTCAGCGTGTCCAGGTCAAATTCGACGGACGCGTTACGAAGGCGCGGGTCGTTGTGGGCGAAAGCCTTCAGCTCGCCGTGGTGCGTGGTCGCAACCAGCGTGCAGCCGCGGTCGAGCAGCTCTTCGAGGATCGCGCGGGCGAGTGCCGAGCCCTCGGTCGGGTCAGTGCCGGCGCCGAGCTCGTCGAGCAATACGAGCGTGTTCGGCGCCGCTCGCGCGAGGATCTCCTTGATGTTCCGCATGTGCGACGAGAACGTGGAGAGCGACTGTTCGATCGACTGTTCATCGCCGATGTCGGCATAGATCTGCTCGAACACGACGAGGCGGCTGGCGTCGCTGCAGGGGACCGGCAGGCCGGCCTGCGCCATGAGGGTGAGGAGCCCGAGCGTCTTGAGCGCGACGGTTTTGCCGCCCGTGTTCGGGCCGGTGATCAGCACACCCTGCACGTCGCCGCCAACTTCGATGTCGATCGGGACCACGTCGCCGCGCAGGAGCGGGTGACGGGCCTGCACGAGGATGGTCGCGCCGCCGGACTTCAGCCAGCTCGAGCCGTCGCCGGGGAGCGGGAGTTCAGCCTTAAGCCGCTTCCCGAGCCGAACCTTCGCGTTCAGCACGTCGAGGCGGGCGAGCGCGGTGAGGGTCTCGCGCGCTTCGGCGTCGCGTTCGCCGAGCAGGGCGGTGAGGCGCTGGAGCACGCGGCGCACTTCACGCTCTTCGGCGAGCTGGAGCTCGCGGACCTGGTTGCCGGATTCGACGACGCCCATGGGCTCGATGAAGACGGTGGCGCCGCTGGAAGAGACGTCGTGGACGATACCGGGCAGGGCCCCGCGCGCCTCCGCCTTGATGGGGATGACCTTGCGGCCATTGCGCTCGGTCAGCAGCCCCTCCTGTGCGATTCCGCGGCGGACCGCATCGGCGAGCGCGGCCTGGGCGCGGTGCTCGAGCCGCTCCTGGGCCAGCCGCAACTCGCGGCGGATGGTCGCAAGCTGTTCGCTTGCCGAGTCGGTAACGTCGCCCCGCGGGGTGATGGAGCTTTCGACTTCATCGGCGAACCTGCGGAAATCGGCGATCCAGTCGACGATGGGCCCGAGATTCGGCACGCGGTCGCGAAGGCGCTCGACGGTCTGTTTCGCGCGCCAGGCGGTCCGTAGCGTGGTGGCGGCATCGACGAGGTCGGCGGGGTCGAGCACCTGGCCAATGGAGGCCGCCTGGATGAGCGGCCGGATGTCCCTTGCGCCGCCGAAGGGGATGTCCACGCCCATCTGGTCGAGCAGGAGCACATCGGCGGTTTGTGCCTGGAGACGCTGGACTTCGTCGAACGAGGTCGCCGGGCGTACGGCAGTTGCGAGTTCGCGGCCGTAACTGAAGGCGGTTTCGGCGGCGAGGAGCTCGAGAACCTTTTCGAATTCGAGGACGCGGAGGGTATGGTCGTCCATCGCGTTCCAGCGTAGATGGCGACGGTTTGGTACACCAGCGAGGGGAAATTCGCGGACTGGCCCGCCAGCCAGTATTCTGGGCCGAGTCAATACATTAGGGAACGCATGTTTCGGAAAGTCCTGATTGCCAACCGTGGCGAAATTGCGCTGCGAATCGTTCGCGCGTTGCGGGACCTGAGCATCCCCTCGGTCGCGGTGTACTCAGAAGTCGACCGGCTATCGCCTCACGTTCGCTATGCGGACGAGGCGTACTACATCGGCCCCGCGGATGCGCACCAGAGCTACCTCAACGCTGAGCGGATCATCGAGGTTGCGAAGTCCTGTGGCGCCGACGCGATCCACCCGGGCTACGGGTTCCTCGCGGAGAACGCCGACTTCGCGGAGGCGTGCGAGGCGGCCGGGCTGACGTTCATCGGCCCGTCGCCCGAGTCGATGCGGCTGCTCGGCGACAAGCTCGCCGCGCGCAAGGTGGCCATGGAAGCGGGCCTGCCGGTCGTGCCCGGGTCGCCCGAGGTGAAGGCCGTCGAGGAAGCGATCGAGGTCGCTGAGCGAGTGGGCTTCCCGGTGATGGTGAAAGCGGCCGCCGGTGGTGGCGGGCGCGGCATCCGGCTCGTTTCGCGACGAGAGGACATGCGTGCAGCCGCCGAACGCGCGATGTACGAGGCGCAGGCGGCCTTTGGCAACCCGACGATTTATGTAGAGAAGAGCCTGTCACCGGTCCGGCACATCGAGGTGCAGATCATCGCCGACAAGCACGGCAACATCGTGCCAGTCGGCGAACGCGAGTGTTCGATCCAGCGCCGGCATCAGAAGCTCATCGAAGAGTGCCCATCCGTGGCGGTTACCCCGGACCTTCGACGGTCCCTTTCGCGGGCGGCAGTGAAGATCGCGCGCGCGGCGAACTACCACAACGTGGGCACGGTCGAATTCCTGCTGACCGAAAACGGCGACTTCTACTTCCTCGAGATGAACACGCGGCTCCAGGTCGAGCACCCGGTGACCGAAATGGCCACCAGCACCGACCTGGTGAAGGACCAGATCCTCGTGGCGGCGGGCGAAGAACTGCCGTACGACGAGGTGGAACTGCTGTTCCGGGGCTGGGCGATCGAATGCCGCATCGTAGCTGAGGACCCGTTCAACAACTTCCTGCCGTCGGTCGGGAAGATTGTGCTGGCGCGCGAGCCTGCCGGGCCGGGCATCCGCGTGGAGAGCGCGCTGTACGACGGCATCGAAATCACGCCGTACTACGACTCGCTGCTGGCGAAGGTGACGGCCTGGGGCCGCACCCGCGAAGGTGCACGGACACGGATGCGGCGGGCGCTGCAGGAGTTCCGCGTCGTCGGTGTGGCGACGAACATCCCGTACCTCCAGCAGATCCTGGACATGCCGGACTTCATCAACGGGAAGCTGGACACCGGCTTTCTCGACCGGCACGAGGTGGTCGCCGAAGAGCCGCTGGCTCAACAGAAGGAAGCGGCCGAACTTGCGGCGCTGCTGCTCGTCACGGGCGCCAAGTCGGACAACGGCGCGAACGGCAACGGGACCGGCACGGCGCTGAACGGAAAGGTTTCCGGGCGGTCTTCGAACTGGCGGACGCAGATGACGGGCAGAGTCACCGGCGCGGGGATGGGGCGATGGCCGAAAAGTATGTAGTTCGTATCGGCGACGAAGACTCGGTCTACGAGATCCTGCGCGAAGGGGATTCGACCCTGGTAAAGCGCGAGGACTGGGACGAGTGGCGCCGCGTGTCGCTGGAGCGCGTGGGCGATTCGGGGCTGTACATGCTGATGGTCGACCACGTGCCCACGGAGTTGTACCTCCAGCGGCGGCGCGGCGGCGCCATCGCGACCATCGGCCGGCACCAATGGGACATGGATGTTGCGCCGTGGCGACCGGGCTATAAGCGCGTACGCACCGACCGGCAGCAGAGTGGCGAGGTTCGCCTGACTGCGCCGATGACCGGCTCCATCGTGGAGCTCCGCTGCGCTGTCGGTGACCAGGTGGAAAAGGGCCAGGTTCTGCTCGTGATGGAGTCCATGAAGATGAACAACGAGCTCCGTTCGCCGGCCACCGGGCGCATCGAAAGCATCGGGGTTCAGCCCGGGCAGAAGGTGAAGGCGAACGACCTGTTGGTTGCGATCGCGCAAGGCGAGCCGCAGCAGGACGCCACATCGTCATAAATTTGCATAACGAGCTAATGTTTCTTGACCCGCTTCGCGGCAGTCACCTAGGGTTAAAGGTGGCCGTGCTAGACGGGGAGCTAGCGGTGCCCTGTACCCGCAATCCGCTATAGCGGGGTTGAACTCCTGCTCGAGGGCTGGTACTTGGGGGACTGCTCCTGTCAAGCGGCGATGACGATCTGGTCCTACGCGGCGAGGCGCCACGAACCTGGTCAGGTCCGGAAGGAAGCAGCCATAAGTGGAGTTGCCTCGGGTGCCGTAGGTTCACCGGGTCCGAGCTGGCTGGCAGTGGCAAGCCTGGAGGCCAGTTCGACAGCAGGTGCACGGCTCATAGGATTGATTTGAACCCTGCGGTCCCCGCAGCCAGCGGGGGAGCGAAAACTCGCACCGAGGAGTGACTTTGGCCCAGGCACTTCGGCCGCCCCTGAAACGGGGGCGCTCCGGAGCCGCCGGACAGCACACCCACCGGGTCGACCTCCCTCCGCCCCCCCGCCACTTCCGAGGTCGGCATCATGCAGCAACCATCTTTGTCGTGGTGCTGCTTGCTGTCGTCGGGTTCCGGCTCTTTCCAGAGCGGGACGTGACCGTATTGAACGACGGTCGCTCTGTTCGTGTTTCCGCTACGTTCGACACTCGATCGGAGGCGCTCGAAGCCGCCGGCGTGTCGCTCGAACCGGGTGACCGTGTGCTCCACGGGACCGGCGGCAAGTACGTGAGCATCGCAGTCCAGCGCGCGCGTCCGGTCCTGCTCCTGGTCGATGGCGAACTCATGGAGGTTCGCACGCAGGCAGCGACCGTGCAGGGCGTGCTCGCGGATGCGGGTATCGACCTCGGCGAACACGACCGCGTGTATGTCGACGGGAAGCTCGCGGCGGCACGCGGCCCACTCTTCGGGGCCACCGACCAGCGTGCCGTCTCGACTGTGCCGTCGCGCTACCGCGCACCCGCCGATCCGCGGCGCCCGATCACGGTTTCGGTGCAGCGCGCCGTGCCCGTGACGGTGTACATCGACACCTTCCGGCTCGAAACGTCGTCGGCAGCCACGAACGTGCAGGACCTCCTCGGAGAGATCGGTATGACCGTGCGCGAGGGCGACCTGGTACAGCCGGGGCTCGACGCGCCGGTGAGCGCCGGGTTGGTCGTGCGGCTTGCGAAGGCGATCACTGTGAACGTGCGGCTCGACGGCAAGGACCAGGTCCTCTACACGCAGGCGCGCACGGTGGAAGACGTGCTCCGCATCCTCGGTGTGGACCCGGGCCCGGACGAGATCCTTTCGCCTCCGCGCGAAACGGCGCTAACGCCCGGGATGCAGATCGTCATCGGGCTCACGCGAACCGTGATCGAATCGGTCGAGGAGCCGGTGCCGCCGCCCATCGTGTACGAAACGGATTCGTCGTTGCCCGAGGGCACGGTGCGGGTGATCGCGGGTACTCCGGGCGTCCGCGTGACGAACTACGAGGTGACCTACAAGAACGGCGAAGAGGTTTCCCGTGTGCTGGCGGGTGGCGGAGGCATCGTCACGCAACCGACGCCGACACGGCATATCACCGGGGTGCAGCCGGGTTCGAGCGCACGGCCGACGCTGAATGCGCCCGGCTACAACGGCACGTTCACGAAGAAGATGACGGTACGGGCCACGTGGTACAACGCGAGCCACGGAGCCTGGGCGCCGGGCGACCCGAACTACGGCCGAACCGCGACGGGCGTCATCGTCGACTACGGCATCTGTGCTGTGGACCCCACGGTTATCCCGCTGGGCACCCGGTTCTACGTGCCGGACTATGGCGTCTGCCTGGCGGCCGACACGGGAGGCGCCGTGAAGGGCTACCACGTGGACCTCGGGTTCCCGGAAAGCGCCGGTGACCCCGGCTGGGGAAGCAGGGTCGTGGACATCTACATCCTCGACTGAGCCATTGGCCGCCGCCTACGATCGATCCGTGGCCCCCTCCCGTTCCCGCGAACCCCGCCCGAGAAAGTCGCTCGGCCAGCACTTCCTGCGTGACACCGGCGTCCTCGCTGACATTGCAGCAGCTGTGCGCGTGCCGGAGGGCGGTGTCGTGATCGAAATCGGCGCGGGGACGGGCCAGCTCACGGAAGCGCTGCTCGACGCAGGGTTCGAGGTGGTCGCGCTCGAGGTCGAGGACCGCCTGATCCCGCACCTGCGGCGGCGGTTTCGAGGCAGGGACGGGCTGCGCATCGTGCAGGCCGACGCCCGCGAGGTCGACGTGTCGAAGTTACTGCCGCTCGGGACCCCATTCTCGGTGGCCGGCAATCTGCCGTACTTCGCCGCGAACCCGATCATCCGGCACTTCCTCGAAGGCGAACCGAAGCCGGCGGAGATGGTGGTCATGGTCCAGCGGGAGGTCGCGCGAGAACTCGCGGCGAAACCCGGCGCCGCTTCGCTGCTCTCGATCTCGGTGCAGGTGTACGCGGAAGGCGAGGTGCTCTTCGACGTACCACCGGAGGCGTTCGACCCACCGCCGAATGTGTGGTCGTCGGTCGTGCGACTGATCGTGCGCCCGGAGCCGCTCGTCCCGCCGGAGCGAATCGACGCATTCTTCGAACTCGTCTCGAAGACGTTCCGGAATCCACGGAAGCAGATCCACAACGCACTGGCGCGCGGCATCTGGCTCCCGCCGAACGGCGCGAGCGAGGCGCTCGACGATGCGGGCATCGACCGGATGCGCCGCCCGGAGACGCTGAGTGTCGAGGAGTGGCTGCGGCTGCTGGATTCGTGTGAGGCGGTGAGGGCGCGTGCCTGAGACGTACCGGCCGAGGGCTCCCGCCAAGGAGAACCCGGCGAGCGCGGTGCTGGGCAAGCCCCCGGACGGCTACCACGAGATCGACACCATCCTGCAGACGATCGCGCTGAGTGACAGGGTAAGGGTCACCTTCGGGCGCGAAGGAATCGCAGTCACGGGCCCGTTCGCCGAGGGGACGCCAACCGACGACCGAAACCTGGCGCTACGCGCGGGCAAGCTCCTGGCAGAGCGGCTGGGCCGGCGAGAACCGTTCGCCATCGAACTCGATAAGCAGATACCGGCCGCAGGCGGTCTCGGCGGCGGCGCCTCTGATGCGGCGACGGTACTCCGTCTGCTGCAGCGGCGATGGCCCGAAGCGACCGACGACCTGCTGTTCGAGGTCGCTGCCGAAGTTGGGAGCGACGAGGCCTTCTTCCTCGTGGGTGGCACGGCGCGGGCGCGCGGACGAGGGGAACGCGTGGAACGGTTGCCGTCGCTGCCGCGCCATGGGGTGGTGTTGTTCGTGCCGCCCGAAACCATCGAACAAAAGACCGCGCGGATGTTCTCCGCCCTGGGACAACTGCCGTTCGACGATGGGGCTGTGGCATCGAGTTTCGCGCGCGAAGTACCGTCACGCTTTCGGGCCGAGGACGTCTACAACGCCTTCGAACGTGTCGCTTATGACATGTTCCCGGGCCTGGCATCACTGTCGGAGGACCTGGAACGGCGGATCCAACGGCCGGTGCGGTTAGCGGGGGCAGGCCCTACGCTGTACTGGATAGGTGCGATCGAAGCGGCGGGGGAAGTCGCCAGCGCTGCGAGCGGGGCAGCGTGCACCATCATTGCGTCGGAGACGATTGATTCCCTATGGCTGAAGTAATCGCCGGCTGGACGGCCGGCTACGCAATGTCGCTCGTGTCGACATTTGTGTTCACCCTGCTACTCGTCCAATACAGCGGCAGCAAGGTCATCCAGCGATACACCAACGGCGAGATGAACCCGTGGTTCCTCGCGGTGCCGCTCTCGATTGGGGCGTTCCTGGGGTGGACGATGATCGGCCTGATCCTGGGGTCGATTTACAAGGTTGGCGGGCTGGCAGAGCACCCGGGCGCGCTGGGGAGCCCGAGCGCACCATTCCTCATTGGCGTGGCGGCCGTTGCGCTAATGCCGCTGCCGTTGCTGTTCGCGCTGTTCGGGCGGCACTGGAAGATGTGGATCACGCTGTCGGTGTCGTTCATCGTGCTCTTCGGGTGGCTGATGCCGCTGATGGCGCAGCACGCTGATCTGTGACCGAGACCCGGACTTTCTGCGGAAGTGGGGACCGCAAGGCGGGCGGTGCTATACTGACCGGCAGTCCCCCGTGAGCGGCGGGTATTTTCCACAGACCAAGGGAGGCAAGGCGTGCCGGGCACCATCATCGACATGCACCTGCACACCACCAAAGGCGCCTCCGACTCCATGCTCAACCCGGACGATCTCATCGAAGAGGCAACGCGTGTCGGCCTCACCGGTGTGAACATCACCGAGCACGACCGGATGTGGGAGAGCTGGGACCTCGGGCCGTTTCGCAAGAAGCACCCGCACATGTTCATTTCGAACGGCATGGAAGTGTCGACCGACATGGGGCACATCCTTGCCATCGGACTGAAGGGGTACCAGCCCGGCATCCGGCGGCTCGAGAAACTGCGCGAAATCGCGGACGACCAGGGCGCGTTTCTCGTGGTGGCGCATCCGTTCCGGCACTACTTCGACCCGGTGCATTTCAAGCGCGAAGGCAAGGAGCCGTTCCGGATGACTCCGGAAGAGGCCGCCGAACTGCCGGTGTTCCAGCTTGTCCACGGGATCGAGGTACTGAACGGCTGTAACACACCGCGCGAGAACTACTTCGCGCTTCAGGTGGCGAAGATACTGGGGAAGCCGGGGACGGGGGGTTCGGACGCCCATTCGCGGCAGGGCATTGGATACTTCTGCGCCGTGTTCGAAGAGGAGCTCAAGAGCCAGGAGCACATGGTCGAGCAGATGCACAAGGGCCGCTTCTTCCCCGGGCGCGGATTGCCGGATGGGAAACTCGAGAACTACTGGGAGACCGCGGAGGCGATCCCGTTCTATGAGTGACGGACCGCCAACCCTGAGCCTGGCGTGGGTTGCGGGCCGTGTACCGTAAACACTGGCTGCTGATCCTGCTGATGGCGGTCCTCGGCCTGCCGGGGATCGTATTCCGGGTGACGCACTTCGAACCGAACCCGGTACTGGACGCGCTCATCTTCGGCATCGCCATCCTGGCCGCGGCGTTCCTGCTTTCGTGGGCCGCGGAAACGGCGGAGATGGACATCTCGCAGGGGCTTGCGCTGGCGGTCATCGCGTTCATCGCCGTGCTCCCCGAATACGCGGTCGACTTCGTACTGGCGTGGGAGGCCGGCTCAGACCCGGCGGAGGCGGAGCGGGGACTGGCCATCGCGAACATGACGGGCGGCAACCGGCTCCTCATCGGCGTGGGCTGGCCGATCGTGTTCTTCCTGTTCCTCTACCGAACCCGGATCCGGGAACTCACCGTCGACCGGCAGCGGTCGCTGGAACTGCTGTTCCTGGCGATCGCCACGGCGTACGTGATCTTCATCCCGCTGCGGCACGGCGTGACGCTCATCGACTCGATCGTTCTCGTGTCGATGTTCCTCATCTACATGTTCTTCACGTCGCGGCAAGAGACCGAGGAGGTCGAACTCGTTGGGCCGGCGCAGGCGATGGGTTCGCTGCCGAACCTGCAACGGCGGACGCTGCTGGTGATCTGCCTTGTCTACAGCGCGGCGGTCATTTTCGCGTCGGCGGAACCGTTCGCCCACGCGCTGGTGAGCATCGGCGAGGACTTCGGGATTTCGGAGTTCCTGCTCATCCAGTGGCTCGCGCCGCTTGCGTCGGAGTCGCCGGAGGTGCTGGTCGCATCGCTGCTGGCGTGGCGAGGCCGCGCCGCGGTGGGCATGGGCGCGCTAATTTCGTCGAAGGTGAACCAGTGGACGCTCCTTATCGGGACGCTGCCCATCGCCTTCATGCTGTCGTCCGGTGACTGGGGCCTCACCGAAGGGCTGCCGCTGGACACGCGTCAGCGGGAGGAGATATTCCTCACGGCCGCGCAGTCGGCGTTCGCGATTGCGGTGTTCATCAACCTGAAGATGGGAACGAAGGAAGCGGCCGCGCTGTTCGTGCTCTTCGCGACGCAGTTGTTCATCACGAACGAGATGGCGCGCGTGTACTACGCGATCGCCTACTCGGTGCTCTGCCTGGTCCTGCTGGTGATTCACCGAGCCGACATTCGTACGACGTGGCAGTCGGCGTGGGCGATTATTCGAAACCAGCCTGAACCGGAGTACGCGAGGGAGAGCACTCCCCACGCAACGACGGGCGGCCGGTAGCTTACCCGGCCGCTGTCGCCGCTGCCGCCTGTTCGGTGAGTTCTTCGGCCGGGTAGACGGCCAGTTCGACGCTGTATGGCAGGTCGGGGCGTAGGACCGCCTTCACGAAGCAGCCGCGTTCGGCGCGAGGGAGCAGTTCACGCACCTGCTCTTCAGGAGCGGGGCTCCAGACCTGCAGTTCGACGGCGATCTCTTTTATGTAACCTTCTTCGTTTGCGGCGACCCACCCTTCGATTCGTTCGAGCGGTACCTTCTTCCGGCGAGCGTGGAACTGGAACGCCGTGATCAAACACCCGAGCAGCCCGCCGAGGAACGCCTCAACCGGGGTCGTCCCGGCGTCGTCGCCGCCTTTGTCGACCGGCTCGTCGAGCACCCACTGGTGGCCAGCACTATCGCGCACTTCCAGCCGGTACTTGCCGTGGTGTGCGGTTGCTCGCAGTTCTCGTCGCATGGTCCCCTCCACTGCCAATGACCTCACATCCACCATGCCCTGTTCTGGAGGGGCAGGCCATAGCCGGCCGGGCCGGGTGGGTGGGCCAAACGTCTCAATCGGGGGTTCGAACGGAGAGGCGAGCGACGATTCCGAAGTGATCTGACGGGTAAAGCGAAGGATCAGCCGGGGAGGGGCGTGTGAATGCGAGATCGGCTGAGAGCACGTCGAACGCATCGTTCACCAGGATGTAGTCGAGCACGTACCCGGGACGCGGCGCCTCGAACGAGGGGACCGTGCGGGGAGGCTCGTTCCCGTGGGCGAGGCGATAGGCAGACTGGAGGCTGCGCTCGGCGAACTGCGCGAGCGTGCGAGAGGCGGGCTGGGCGTTGAGGTCGCCGGTGATCAAGAGCGGCCCCCGGTCGTCGAGCCAACCGAGGAGGCGGCGCGCCTGCTCGATCCGGGCCTGGCGGACAGCTTCGGCTCCGCCGGCCGAAAGGTGTGTGTTCGCAACCGTCACGACGTGCGGCCCAACGCGCACGCGAAGCCGCTGGGCAACGCGGTCGTGGCCCAGGGGGAGCGAAGCGAAGTCCGTCGCGGGCAGCCGCGTGAGAATCGCGATTCCTTCGAGCAGGCCGCGCCAGCCGCGCTTGCGGGTCACGTACGCGCGGTACGGTGCGTTCGTGCGTTGCAACAGCTGACGTGCGAGCCATTGGGCCTGTCTCCGAAACGGCGCCACTTCCTGGAGGCCGACGACATCGGGTTGGAGGCGCGCGAGTTCATGCAGGATGAGCCGCGAGCGTTCGGGCCAGCGCCATCGCATCCGGTAGAGGTTCAGCTGGACTACGACAAGTTGCCGTCCGGTCAACTCGACGATCATAGGGCGTCGAAATTCCGCTACTATCTGACGGCTTTCAAACCACAGTCATGACAGGGAGCGTTCGTGATAAACGAGTTCAAGCAATTCATCCTCCGAGGAAATGTGGTCGAGCTAGCGGTGGCGGTGGTCATCGGCGCTGCGTTCGGCACGGTGGTTACCGCCTTTGTCGAGGACTTCATCACGCCGCTGATCGCGGCTCTCGGCGGCCAGCCGGACTTCTCGGCGTTGGATTTCACGATTAACGAAAGCACGTTTCGCTATGGGCATTTCATCAACGCATTGCTTTCGTTCCTGATCATCGCTGCGGTGGTGTTCTTCTTCGTCGTGAAGCCGATGAACTACCTGATCCAGCGCGCGAACCGGGGCGAGAGCCCGGATCCGACGACACGGAAGTGCCCCTACTGCGTGAGCGATATCCCGATTGCGGCGCAGCGCTGCGCGTACTGCACGTCGGAGGTTGAGCCGATAGAACCGCTGCGCGCGGGGACTATGGGATAGCTCGCAGTTCGGCCGGCTTCGCTGGCACGATGTCGACCGTGCGGTAAGATGGCGGTGCCGCGGCGCCCTGTTGGGGCGCCGTATTGCGCACGACAACCGGACAGGATGGCGACGTTCGATGGAATTCAAGTTCACGGAGGAGCACGAAGCTCTTCGCGCGGAGGTGCGGGAGTTTCTGCGTGAGAATCTCCCGGCCACCGGCGCGGGCCCCGTTCGGCCAACGAGCCAGGACGACTGGGACTTCCAGATGGCCTTCAACAAGAAGCTGGCCGAAAAGAAGTGGATTGCGCCCGCGTGGCCGGTGGAGTACGGCGGCCTCGGCTGGAGCCACATCAAGCAGATGATCTTCAGCGAGGAGCTGTCGTACGCCGGCGCGCCGGACGGCGGCCGCGTGTTCAACGTCGGCATGATCGGCCCGACGCTCATCGTTCACGGCAACGAGGAGCAGAAGCGCCAGCACCTGCCGAAGATCACGAGCGGCGAAGTCGTGTGGTGCCAGGGATACAGCGAACCGGGCGCCGGGTCGGACCTCGCCAGCCTGCAGACGCGCGCGGTTCGCGACGGCGATGACTACATCGTGAACGGCCAGAAGATCTGGACGACTGGCGCGCACCACGCGGACTGGTGCTTCCTGCTGGTGCGAACGGATCCCGACGCGCCGAAGCACAAGGGCATCTCGTTCCTGCTGGTCGACATGAAGTCGCCGGGCATTACGGTGCGGCCGATTGTGAACATGGCCGGCTACCACGAGTTCAACGAAGTGTTCTTCGAGGATGTCCGCGTGCCGGTGGCGAACCGGGTGGGCGAGGAAAACACCGGCTGGTACGTGGCGATGACGCTGCTCGACTTCGAGCGCTCGAACGTGGCGTCGATTGCGGCGAACCAGCGAACGCTGGAGAACCTCGCGCGGCACATTCGCGAGAACAAGCCGGGCGGGCCGTACCTGGACATCCTGCGCCACCAGCTCGCGGAGCACTGGATCGCGAACGAAACCGGCCGTCTGCTGAGCTACCGGACGGCGTGGCTGCAGGAGACCGGGCGAATCGCGAACTACGAGGCATCCGTGATTAAGGTGTTCGCGACGGAACTGGCCCAGCGGATCACGAACTTCGGCGTGAACCTGCTCGGGCTGAGCGGTCAACTCGAACCCGATTCCAAGTACGCGCCGCTCAACGGGGTGATCGAAAAGGCGCACCTCTCGAACGTGGCGCCGACGATTTACAGCGGTTCGAGCGAAATCCAGCGGAACATCATCGCAACGCGGGGACTTGGACTCCCGCGCGACTAGTCAGCAACTACCGTGCGCTGTCGTCGGCAACGGCGGAAATGGACGACGGCAGGGCACCGGGCCTCCCACGCTCCTTTATCTGCTCGCGCAGTGCATCAGCCTGCGCGAGCAGTTCGTTTACCGACACTCGCCAGGTTTCGGTGGCGTCGGCGGGCCGGAGGACCAGGAGGTCGAGGGAGTCGACCACGGGTCCGCCGGGACCGTTCTTCGTGATGGCCTCGTCGATGGCGCGCAGACCCCGCGCGAAGGCGTCGTCGGAGATGCCCAGGAGCGTCGTGTCGGCGCGAAGGGCGGCTCGTTCGCGGAACGCCGCGAGGCTGGGCGCAGACACCTGAGGGACGCTACCGAGCGCCGCGAATGCGAACCCGGCCCGTTCGAACGTTTCGACGGTGTCCGCAACGGTCGGGAACGACTCGACGACCGATGCGGCCTCCGGGAAATACCGGAACAGCGTGATGCCATCGGTCCGGCCGGGGAAGGCACCCCGGACGAGGACGAACCCGGGCAGCGCGAGCACACGGCGCAGTTCGCGGGCGGCCGCGGGCAAATCGGTGATGTGGTGGATGACCGTGGAGAGCCACGCGAGCCCGCAGGAATCGTCGCGCAGCGGCAGGCGCTCGGCGACACCACCGAGGTAGTGCACCAGGCTTCGGCTCCTCGCAGCACGTGCCTGTGCCAGCATCGCTGACGACGGTTCGACGGCGACGACCCGAACGCCGAACCAGTCAGCGAACGCTGCCGCCCACTGGCCAGTCCCGGCGCCGACGTCGAGCACCGGCAGGTTCCCGTCGCCCGGTACGTACGGCTCGATGGCGTCGCGCCAGTACCCGAGCCATCCCGGTTCGAGCCCGCGTGCGGCGTCGTAGGCCGCCGCCACCCGGTCGTAGTCGATGCGCGCCACCGGCACATTCTGCCTCAGCGGGCAGTGGGAGCGCTGGAGGGCACGCCCGTTGGCCGCGAGCGGAGAGTTCCCTTAGCCGGCGTACTCCCAGCCGAGTTCTCGTTCGGTGAGCATTTCTCCGGGGCGAACGACATCGCCATCGGTTACGCGCCCGATCACGAGCGTGTGGTCGCCGACCGGGACGAACTGCTCGACTTCGCAGGTAAACCAGCCGAGTGCCTGCTCGAGGATGGGGCAGCCGTTCTCGTGGAGGTGGTACGGGATGCCAGCAAGCTTTTGGACGATGAGCGACTGCATCTCTTCCGGGCGGCCCTTCACCTTGCGGGCTTCCGACGGCATGACCACCTGCCGGGCGATTTCGTGGCCGTCCTTTTCGTGGAGCAGGTTCACCGAAAACACGTTCGTTTCGCGGATGAAGCGCAGCGTTCGTGCGTCGTTTTCGACGGAGAGCGCGACCAGCCGGGGCTTGAACGAGACCTGCATCAGCCAGTCGGCGAGCATTGCGTTCAGCTCACCCGAGGCGCTCCGCGAACCGATAACGTGGACCCCGTAAGCGAGCTTGAGCATCGCTTTTTCGGGGCCTTCGAGTTCCTTGGGGACTCCGGGGAGGGAAGGGAGGTCGGGGTGGGTCACAGGCGCCTCCATCGACGTGAGTTCCGTTCATGGTGCCATGGGGCCGCTGAGCGAACACGGCCCGATGCCGTGGGAACGGTTGAAAACCCATCGCAGGATGGCCAAGGAGACGGCCACGCGCCACACGAGAACGTTCGAGCGACAGTCACGATTTGAGCGCGAGAATTTCCTGGAGGAGCAAGTCGAGCGAGGCCTCGGCGATGGCGAGCATGATCTCGACGCGCGAACCGGAGAGCTGAAGCTCGATGGCTTTCGTGCCGTCCGGGCCAGCGACTGCGAGGGCCACACTCCCAACCGGCTTCGGCGAACGGCGGCTCCCCTGCGGACCAGCGATACCGCTTTCGGCCACGGCGAAGTCGACGCCGCTTCGGTCGCGGACGGCCGTGGCAGTGGCGATGACGGCCTCGGGGCTGACAGCGCCGTACGTCTTGAGAAGTTCGGGATCAACGCCGAGTTCGATTTTCGATTTGCCGGAATAGGCGATGTAGCCACGGTCGAACCAGTTCGAGGCGCCGGGGACCGAGAGCACCCGCGCGGCGATGAGACCACCAGCGGTCGACTCAACCGTGGCGAGCCGGGCGCCACGCGCCTGAAGTTCGCGCCCCACGCGGGCCGCAAGTTCGTCGTTTTCGAAGGGAACGGCTGGCATGCGCGTACTCTACCGCACGGCCGGGACTGGCACGCGCTAGGGGAAACGGTTGAACCAGTAGAGCGCGAGACCACCGCCGGCGGCGAGCGCGACGAGCGCGGCGGCGACGAAGGCCGGGGTGATCTCCCGCTTCTCGCTGTCGTAGCCGATGCGGGAGCCGAGGTCTTCGTAGATGCCGCGAAGTTCGTCGGCGTCGGGGGCGGAGAAGAAGCGGGCGCCGGTACGCTCGGCGATCTCCTCCAACGTCTCCTCGTCGGGCGGCACGCGAACCGAGCGGAGGATGCCGCTTGCGTCGGGGATCTGGACGATCCCGTCCTGCGTGCCGAGCGCGATGGTGAACACGGGCAGTCCGAAACCAGCGGCCTCATCGGCGGCGGCGAGCGGGTCGGCGCTGCCGGCGGTGTTGTACCCGTCCGACAGGAGCACGACAACGACCGGGGCGTCTTCGCCGGGATCTCGCTGGCGGGACGGTGTCGGAGACGCGTCCTGGCCGTTGCCGGACTGGTTGAGCTGCTCCATGCGCGCGAGGTCGAGGGCGTGCATGAGCGCGTCGCCCATGGCCGTACCGCCGTTCGCCCAGAGCGAATAGAGCGCGTCGAGCACCGCCTCGCGATCGGTGGTCGGCATCACCCGGGTCTGCACGCCGGTAGAGAACGTGATAAGCGAGACGCGGAAGCCCTCCGGCAGGTCGTCGATCAGGACTGCGGCGGCGTCCTGGGCCGCGGCGAGGCGGGTGGGCTGGACGTCTTGCGCGTTCATCGAACCGGAGATGTCGGTCACGAGGATGACGGTTGCCTCTTCGCGGGGGACCGAGACGGAGATCTCCGGCCGCGCGAGGGCGATGATGAGCGCAGCGAGCGCACCGATGTAGAGCACCGGCGGGACATGGCGCCGCCAGCCGGGCGTTTCATCGACGATGTTCGCGAGCAGGTCGAGGTTGGTGAAGTGAACCGCGTACCGAGCGCGGCGGTTCTGCGCGGCCACGTACCCAAGGACCACAACGGGAACGAGGAGCAGCAGGAGAAGGGCAAGCGGCCAGGCGAAGCTCATTTCGGCGCGCCCTCCGTCAGGAAGCCTGTGAGCGTCCGCAGCCAATCGCCGTCGGTGGAGAGCACGACGTGGTTGGCGCCGGCCTGGCGAAGGTCCGCGGCGAGCGATGCGCGCTCCTCGGCTGCAGCAGCGGCGAATCGCTCGCGGATGCGCCGCTGGCTGGTGTCGACACGGAGCTGCCGGCCGGTTTCGGGGTCGACGAGCCAGAGCTCGCCGACGTCGGGGAGTTCCTGTTCGCGTGGGTCGCGAATTTCGACGGCGATGACCGTATGGCGAGCACAAAGTTCGAGGAGTTCGGAGCGCCAATCACGTGGGCCCCGAAAGTCGGAGACGATCACGACGAGTCGAGACATTCGCGCGAGCCGGTTGACGCGGCGAAGCGCTTCAGCGAGCGAGGTCGTGACGTCTCCGGCGGGCGGTTCGTCGTGCAGCGCCGAGAGGAGCGCGAGCATGCCCGCGCGGCCCTGTGCCGGGGGCACCGTCTTTGGTGCCGCGTCGCCGAAAGTTATGACGCCGAGGTTGTTCCCGCGGCGGGTGGCGATGTGCCCCATCGCCAGCGCCACGCCTTCGGCCA
>CAZWBW010000039.1:0-22961 GCA_964632355.1 uncultured Anaerolineaceae bacterium
GACCACGACGGGTCGCTCACCGGGATGCCGGCTGCGCGGATGCACGCGACCGTGGCGTAGACCGCGTTGACGTACTCGCTGTTGGTGACCTGCCCGTCCTCGAGCGCGGCCTGCTGTTCGGGGCCAGCGCCCTGCGCGATCCGTTCTACCTCGCCGGCGGGCACCTGCGCTCCCTCGTTCGGGCCGGCGCCTGCGCTGCCTGGCCACGCCATCGCAGCCAACACGGCTACCGCCGCCAGGGCTGCCACGCCAGCAGCGACAACCGAAACCCCTCGTACGCTACTCAACTGGAGCTTCATCCCGCTCTCCCTTGTGGTATTGCAGTGCGTCGGCACGCGAACGCCGGGATGGTATATGGTTCCCGGTTTTTTTTGCAATATGCGAGTGACAAAACGACGAGAAATGGCGCGGACGTGAAAAAGGGCCACCCATCACGGGCGGCCCTTCCAACAGCCAACAGCCAACAGCCAATAGCCGGGCTACGTCACCTTCAGCGACAGCGTCTGGCCCAGGTCCAGCGGGATGCCGGGGCCCATCGTTGTCGTGAGCGTCGCCGACCGGATGTACTGGCCCTTCGCTTCCTTCGGCTTCGCGGCGTTGATCGCTTCAATGAAGGCGGCGAGGTTCTCCCGCAGCTGCTTCACTTCGAAGCTCACCTTCCCGATCGGCACGTGGATGTTCGCCAGCCGGTCGATGCGGAACTCCACCCGGCCCGACTTTGCGTCCTGCACCGCCTTGGCGATGTCTTCGCCCGCGACCACCGTCCCGGAGCGGGGGTTCGGCATGAGACCGCGCGGGCCGAGGATGCGGCCGAGCCGGCCCACCTTGCCCATCATCTCGCGCGTGGCGATGGCCACGTCGAAGTCCGTCCAGCCGCCTTCAATCTGCTTGATGAGGTCGTCGCTGCCGACATAATCCGCGCCGGCCGCTCGGGCAGCCTGTGCCGCCTCACCTTCGGTGAAGACGAGCACGCGGAGCGTCTTGCCCAGCCCGTGCGGGAGCACCGTCGAACCGCGGATTTGCTGTTCAGCGTGCCGCGGATCGAGGCCCGTGCGCAGGTGGAGCTCTACCGTCTCGTCGAACTTCGCGGGCGCGACGTCCTTCGCGAGCTGGATCGCTTCGTCCACCGGGTAGAAGCGGTTGCGGTCGACCTTGCTGAGCGCTTCGAGGTACTTCTTCCCACGCTTCGGCACGGCTACACCACCTCGATGCCCATGCTGCGGGCCGTACCTTCGACGATCTTCATCGCGTCTTCGATCGTGTTCGCGTTCAGGTCCGGCATCTTGGTCTCGGCGATCTTCCGGATGTCAGCCACCTTGACCTTGCCGACCTTCTGGACGCGAGCGTTGCCGCTGCCCTTCTCGATGCCCGCGGCCTTGCGCAGCAGGTCGGCTGCCGGCGGCGTGCGAAGGACGAACGTGAACGAGCGGTCTTCGTAAACGGTGAGCTGCGCCGGGAGCACCTGCCCCACCTTGTCGGCGGTGCGCGCGTTGTACTCCTTGACGAACTCCATGATGTTCACGCCGTGCTGGCCGAGCGCGGGACCAACCGGCGGCGCCGGGCTGGCCTTACCAGCCGGCAGTTGCAGTGTGAGCACTGCGCGGACTTTCTTTGCCACGAAACGAACTCCTGTGTCCAAGCGGGCGGGCCGGCCAGCGGCCTTCCGCGCCCTCCACGAAATTGACGGCGCCACCAGGGGCGCACGAACCATTATTGTCGCCCGGCCGCGACTGTCACTCAACATCGCGCGCGGTCAGCGTTCGCGGTGCCGGTAACGAACCTCGCGCGAAACCTGCCGTCCCGGCCACTCCCATGGGCGCACCCTGCCATCGTGCTCCCAGCCGGCGCGTTCGTAGAAGCGGCGGGCGCCCTCGTTCCCCTCAAGCGTCCACAGTACCAGCGGGCCGTATCCGCGCTCCCGGAGGTCGGCCACGGCGTGTTCGAACAGTTCGCGGCCAATCCCCGTTCCGATTTCCGCAGGGGCGACGTACAGGAGGCGTACCTCGCCGGCCGCCGGCGGCAGGTCGTCGTCGGTGGCTGCAGCGGTATCCGCGAACGCCACGACGCGGCCGTCCTTTTCGGCGACCCACGTCCGCAGGCCCCGCTGGCGCACCAGCGAGCTTGCACGCAGTTCGGCCCACTCCTCGAGCGGAGTGCCATCCAGCACCCGGTCGTCGATCCAGCCGCGGTAGGCGTGCTGGCGGCCGGCCATGTGGATGCGGCAGATGGCGGCGAAGTCCGCGTCGCGGGCCGGGCGAATCTGCATCTCGCGACCTTACTCCCGCGCCGCCCGCGGCGCATCGGCCGTCGGCGTACCCCTTTCGCGCCCCGCCCCACTTCGCGTAGCGTTCGCGCCAAAGCGAAACACCGGGAGGCTCCCTTGGCTACGTACCAGTTCATCGAACTCGACCGCGTAGGCACCGACGGCCGCGTCGGGCGCATCACCCTCAATCGCCCCGAAAAGATGAACGCGCTCTCGCAGGAACTCCTGTACGAGCTCAACGACGCGCTGCATGACTACGAGGCCGACCAGTCCGTCCGCGTCATCATCCTCCGCGGCGCCGGCCGCACCTTCAGCGCCGGCTACGACCTCGCTCCCGCCGGTGGTGGCGCCGATGCGGTCGTTCGCCGCCACCCCTCGGCCGATGCGAAGGGCCGTCGCCTGCTCATGGGCATCCGCACCGGCATGCAGCAGGTCACCGATATCCATATGTATTTCTGGAACATGGCTCGCGTCACCATCGCGCAGGTCCACGGCTACGCGCTCGCCGGTGGGTGCGAACTCGCGATGATGGCCGACCTCGTCACTGCCGCCGACGATGCCCAGTTCGGCCACCCCGGCCTCCGCGGCCTCGGCACCAGCCGCACGGGCGTCATCTGGCCGCTCGTCATCGGCATGCGCAAGGCGAAGGAGCTCTACTACACCGGCGACAGCATCTCCGGCGCCGAAGCCGAACGCATCGGCATGATCAACCACGCCTGGCCCAAGGAGGAGCTCGAGGAGCGCACCATCGCGCTCGCCGATCGCCTCGCGAACCTGAGCGCCGACCACCTCGCCATCCTCAAGCTCAACATGAACCGCTTCTACGAAAACATGGGCATCTACTCGTCGGTGCGAAGCTCCACCGACCTCGATGCCGCCGCCCAGTTCACGGAGCAGGCCTACCTCTGGCAGGACAAGGTGCGCGAATCGTTCGAAGCCGGGACGGGGCTCAAGGGCGCGCTCGAATGGCGCGACGGCCCGTACCGCCAGCAGCCGTAAGCCGCCTCGCTGAGAGAGCACTGCAATTCGCTAACGCCGGGCCGCCACCGGAGACGGCTGGCCGCCCGGCTAGGCTGAACCCAGGGCGCTCGCCCCGGGGGACAAGCGCGTGGACGAAGCAGACCGGCCGAAGGACGCCCGGCGCTCCTTCTGGGTGCTCCTGTTGCTTGGCATCGGCGTAATGGCCGCGGTAGACGAAATCGTCTTCCACCAGCTCCTCTCGTGGCACCACTTCTACGACGAGTCGTCCACCGACGCGGCGCTCGCCTCCGACGGGGCGCTCCATGCCGTCGAACTCATCGTCATCGTTGCGGCGCTCTTCCTTTTCGCTGACCTGCGGTCGCGCCGGGCCCTGTCTGTCCCCTGGGCGTGGAGCGGCTTCTTCGTTGGGGCCGGCGCGTTCCAGCTCTTCGATGGCCTCGTCGACCACAAGGTCCTGCGCGTCCACCAGGTTCGGTACGACGTCGACACCCTGCCGTACGACCTCGCGTGGAACGGCTTCGCGCTGGCGTTGCTGGCGGTCGGCGTGGCGCTCGCCTGGCGCGCGCGAAACATCGAACGGGGCGCGAACCTCCCCCGCCGCGCTGAGGCCCGGGGATGACCGCGTTCGCGGTGCCGTTTCTGCATGCTGCGTCGCCGTCCGAGCCGCCCGCGCTGCTGCTCGCCGTTCTCCCCGCGCTCGCGTGGGCCTACGTCGCTGCCGCGTCCCGTGTTCGGTCGCGCGGGAAGCGCTGGGGCTGGTGGCGAACCGCGGCGTTCTTGCTCGGCGTGGCGCTTGTCGGTGTCAGCCTCACGCCTGCAACAGGGCTGGTGGTGTCCGGGTTCGCCGAACACGCCCTCGAACACGTAGTGCTCGGCATGCTCGGCCCGGCCGTGCTGGTGTTCGGCGCACCGGTGACGCTGCTCCTCGCGAGCCTGCCCCGGCGCCATGCCCGCTCACTCGCCACGCGGCTGCGAAGCCGACCAGCCCGCACCATCGCCCACCCGGCGACCGCTGCGGTGCTCAACGTGGGCGGCATGGCCCTCCTCTACCTGTCTCCCCTCTATGCGGCATCCGAAACGAACCCGCTGCTCCACCTCGCCGTCCACGTGCACCTGTTCGTGGCGGGCTACCTGTTCGCGTGGTCCATCGCGGGCGTCGACCCGGCGCCCCACCGCCCGCGCTTCGCCCTCCGGCTGGTGGTCCTGGCGCTCGCCGCCGCAGCTCACGCCGGGCTCATCAAGGTGATGTTCGGGCAGGTGCTTCCCGCCGGAACCGGCCACACCGATGCCGAGATTCGCGAGGGCCTGCGGTGGATGTACTACGGCGCCGACGTCACCGAACTGCTGATCGCGATCGCGCTGTTCGCCGCGTGGTACCGAAGCCGCCGCCCCTGCCGAGTCCCGCGCACAGTGACGCAGCCCGCGGCTCGAACGACTGCCGGCTTTGTGAGCCGATTCGCGGCGCTGCTACCCGGCCGGTAGACGCCAGCGGAAGTCGTGGTTTCGCAGGAGCTGGTCGATCCGCGGGTCCCGGAGCTGCGACAGGATGTGGCTCACGATGCGGCCCGTCCGGTCCATGCCCGCGCTGCAGTGCACCAGTACCGGCTTCGGCAGCGACTGGAACGCGCGCCACGCCTGTTCGTACTGCTCCGGCGTGAACGGCACGGTCTGCTGGTCCGGCGCAGGGATGTGCGCCACTTCGAGCCCTGCGCGCTGGTACCGCCCGAGCAGCCCCTCGGGGAGCGAATGCCGGTACAGCCACAGCTGGCTTTCGTCGATCAGGCAGATCACCGAGCGGATGCCGCGGTGCAGCACCCGTTCGAGCCATTCGTCTACCACGTGGGCCGGTACCCGGCGCTCTTCTCCCGGCGTGTAGCCCGGCCGGGGGCTCGTCGCGATGAGCCCTTCCACCACCCAGTTCGGAATCTGCACGGGCATATTCTGCGGTGCTTCCCGCCCGCCTGTCGATTCCGTCCCCTCTGCCGCCGTGTAACGAAATCTCGCCACCGCGAACCCGGAGGGTGGCTCACAGCGCCCGCTGGAAACCGTAGGCTGTAGGGCATGACAACGCCGAGGACCCAACGCCGCGCTGATACCTCTCTCGACGTCACCCGGACCTATGGCCGCCCGCTCGATGCCTTCTTCAATCCGCGGAGCGTCGCCGTTATCGGCGCCTCCGACGACCCCGGCAGCGTCGGGCGCACGCTCCTCTGGAACATGGTGAGCAGCCCCTTCGGGGGCACCGTCTACCCGGTCAACCCCTCTCGCCGCAGCGTTCTCGGTATCCCGACGTTCCCGACCGTCGCCGAGATCCCGGAGCCTATCGACCTCGCGGTGATCGCGACGCCCGCGCGCACGGTCCCCGGGATCATTCGGGAATGCGGCGAGGTCGGCGTGCAGGCAGCAATCGTGATCTCCGCCGGTTTCCGCGAGACGGGGCCAGCCGGCAAGGAGCTCGAACGCCAGCTCGTCGAGGAGGCGCGAAAGGCCGGCGTTCGCGTCCTCGGCCCCAACTGCCTCGGCCTCATGAACCCGCTAACGGGGCTCAACGCCACCTTCGCGAGCCGGGCGGCGAACCCCGGCCGTATCGCGCTCCTCACCCAGAGCGGCGCCATCGGCACGGCCATCCTCGACTGGAGCATCGGCGCCCGCGTCGGATTCAGCGCGTTCGTGTCGGTCGGTGGCATGGCCGACGTCACCTGGGGCGACCTCATCGACCACCTCGGCACCGACGGCCGCACCCAGAGCATCGTCATGTATATGGAGTCGGTCGGTAGCGACGCCCGGTCGTTCCTCTCGGCCGTCCGGGAAGTCGCGCTGACCAAGCCGGTGATCATCATCAAGCCCGGCCGTAGCAGCGAGGCCGCCCGCGCCGCGTCGTCGCACACTGGAGCGCTCACCGGTAGTGACGAAGTGCTGGACGCTGCGTTCCGGCGCGTGGGTGCCCTTCGCGTCGACACCATCGAAGAGCTGTTCTCGATGGCGCAGGCGCTCGCCATGCAGCCAACGCCCGACGGCCCGCGGCTCGCGGTCATCACGAACGCCGGCGGCCCGGGCGTCCTCGCGACCGATGCGGTTATCGCTTCGGGTGGGCAGCTGCCGCCGCCGTCCGAAGAGACGCTCGCCGCGCTCAACGCGGTCCTGCCCGCCGCCTGGAGCCACAACAACCCGTTCGACATCCTCGGCGACGCTGACCCCGAACGGTACAGCAAGGCCACCCAGATCATCGCCAACGACGACAACTACGATGGCCTGCTCGTGGTGCTGACGCCCCAGGCCATGACCAACCCGACCCGCACGGCCGAAGAGCTGACGAAGGTCGAGCTCCCGCGGGGTAAGCCGCTCCTGACGAGTTGGATGGGCGGCGGGGAAGTCGCCGCCGGCCGCGAACTCCTTCGCTCGTCTTCGATCCCGTCGTTCGCCTACCCCGACGATGCCGCTCGCGTGTTCGCTCTCATGAGCCGCCACGGCGACCAGCTCAGCCTGCTGTACGAAACGCCCGAAGCCGTCGACGGCGTGACCGATGCCACCGGCCCGTCTCACGAAGCAAACGCACTCCTCGATCGCATCCGTGCCGAGCGCCGCACGCTCCTCAACGAGCGCGAGTCGAAGGACCTGCTCGCCCTCTACGGCATTCCGACCGTGCCCACCCGTGAGGCTGCCACTCCCGACGAGGCGGTCGCCGAGGCCGAGCGCCTGGGCTACCCGGTCGTCGTGAAGCTTCGCTCCGATACCATCACGCACAAGACCGACGTGGGCGGTGTGAAGCTCGACCTGCCCGACGCCGACGCTGTTCGGCGCGCGTACGCCGAGATCCAGGAGTCGGTGACAACGCTCGCCGGCCCCGAGCACTTCCAGGGCGTTACCGTCCAGCCCTTCGTCCCGCAGGACGGCTACGAACTCATCGTCGGCTCGTCGATCGACTCACAGTTCGGCCCCGTGCTGCTCCTGGGGAGCGGCGGTTCGCTGGTCGAAGTGCTGCGAACCTATGCGCTCGAACTCCCACCGCTCACGACCACGCTCGCCCGCCGGCTCATCGAGCGAACGCCGATCAAGGAGTTCCTGAAGGGCGTGCGGGGCGTGCCACCGATCGACCCCGGCCCGCTCGAGGCGTTGCTCGTGCGCTTCAGCCGGCTGGTCGTCGAACAGCCCACCATCGCAGAGATCGACATCAACCCGCTGCTCCTCGGGCCGAACCGGCTCGTCGCGCTCGATGCCCGTGTCGTGCTCCACGACCCGGACCTCGAACGCGAACAGCTCCCGCGCCCCGCGATCCGGCCGTACCCGACGCAATACGTCGAGCGCACCGAACTCGCCGGCGTCCCGATGACCATTCGGCCGATCCGCCCCGAGGACGAGCCGCTCGTCGTCGATTTCCACCGCCGCCTGTCGCCGCAGACGGTGTACTTCCGCTATCTCTCGGGGCTGCCGCTCCAGCGCCGCATCGCCCACGAGCGGCTCACGCGCATCTGCTTCATCGACTACTCGCGCCAGATGGCGCTCGTCGCCGAAACCGAGACAGGAGGCGACCGGAGGATCATCGGCATCGCCCGGCTGACGAAGCTCCCGGTCCCCGGTCACGCCGAGTTCGCCATCCTGCTTGCCGACGACTTCCAGGGCAAGGGGATCGGCATGGAATTGCTCCAGCGCCTCATGCAGATCGCCCGCAAGGAAGGCATCACGCACCTCAGCGCCGACATGCTGGTCGAGAACCGGCCAATGCAGTCGCTCGCCCGCAAGATGGGCTTCCGCCTGCGCGCGGCGGGCGATGGCGTGCTTCGCGCCGACCTCGACCTCCAGGCTAGCGCTGCAGGCTAGCCCGCTGCGAGGTACCAGCGTTCCGGTGTCCCCGACGCGCTTTCGATGAATGCGAACGCCCGCTCGAGCACGGTATCGATGCCCCGGCACGCGCGCTCGACCTCCTCGAGGTCGGGCGGGAGTGGCTCCGGCTCCCCGGATTCGAGGTCGTAGCCGCAGTAGAGCCCGTAGTGCAGCACCCAGCGGTTGCACTGGGCGATGATCCCGGCGAGCCCGTCATCTTCGATCCGCATGCGCGGGTTGTGATGCTCGGCCACGGCGTCGATAAGGTGCGATGGGAACTTCCACTTCTCCCCGAGCGCGCGGCCGATCTCCTCGTGCGAGTACCCGGTCGTCGTGCGCTCTGCGGCGTGGAGCGAGCACTCGCCGGTGATCGCCAGTTCCACCGCGCGCTCGAACTCGTCCGGCATGAGTTGCCGAATCGCCAGCCGGCCGATGTCGTGCAGGATCCCCGCCGTGAAGGCGTCCTCCGGCTTCGCGCGGCGCGTCTTCCGGGCGACCGTTTCGGCGGCAACCGCTACAGCCACCGAATGCCCCCAGAACAGGTCGAGGTCGAACGCCTCGCCCGGTCGCCGCGGCCGGAAGTTGTTCATGATGGCCGCGCCAACCGCCAGCTGCCGCACCTGCTTGAACCCGAGCACCAGCACTGCCTCGCGCACTGTGCTCACCCGGCGCGCGAAGCCATAGAACGCGGAGTTGCTGATCCGGATCAGCTTCGCAGTGAGCGCCTGGTCGGTGCTCAGCACCTGCGCAAGTTCGAGCGCGCTGGTCCGGTCGTCGTCCGCCATGCCCATGACCCGCGCGGCCACAGCCGGTAGCGGCGGTAGTTCCTCAAGCCGTTCAAGAAGCTCTGAAGTGTCCCGTCCCACGCCGACAATATCGACCGTGGACCCGCTCCCCTAAATGACGCCTAACGGCTTTCATACCTCCTATCGGGAGTTCCCCTACCGTCCGCACTAGACCTCGCCCCGCTTCCAGCGCCCCGTCCGGAAGCGCAGCACGTTCAGCCCGGCCCGGGTGTTCACTTCGATCACCGCGCCCAGCCATGCCCCCGGCAGCCCGAGGTCGAGCACGTGCGCGCCGACGAACGCTCCCGGGATGCGGACGCCCCACGCAGTCACCGTGAGGATGAGAAGCACGAATCGCACGTCGCCCGCGCCTCGGAGCGCGCCCGACGTCGTGGCGTAGAGCCCCAGCGCCGGCACACCGAGCGCGAACACGCGCAGCGCGTTCACCGCCTGGTCCACCACTTCCTGGTCGTTCGTGAAGAGCTGCGCGACCTGCGGCGCGAAGACGAACTGGCAGACGGCCAGCACAAGCATCGTCGTGAGGCCGTACCGCCGTGCCAGGAGTGCCACGCGCTCGGCGAGTTCCGGGCGGCCGGCACCCATCGCCTGCCCCACGAGTGCTGTCGTCGCCGTCCCGAGGCCGAACACCGCCACGATTGGGATGTCGGTCGTGCGGAGCGCCACGGTGTGCGCCGCCGTCGCCTCGGTGCTGATCTCCGCGATGATGCGCACGTACGCCAGGAAGGCGAGCTGAAACTGCAGCTCTTCCAGTCCGACCGGCACCGACATATTGAGCACCCGCCGGGCCGCGAACGTGCTGACGCGCCACGGCTGCCCCAATCGCACGTCGAGGCCGCCGCGCCGCGCCATGACCGCCAGCAGTGCCACCGTCCCGGCGGTCATGCCCGATGTGGCGAACGCCCAGCCACCCGCCGCTGTCCCGAGCTCAATCCCGATGGCCCCCGAGATGAGCAGCCACGTCACCAGCGCGTTCACGAGGTTCGCGCCGAGCATCACCGTCATCGGGAAACGCGAATTCCCGACGCCCCGGAATGCCCCGGCACACGAGGCGAAGACCGACAGGCCCACGAGGCCGAGCGCTGCCGGGCGCATGTACGCCACGCCTTCGTGAACGACGTCCTCTTCGACGCCCATCAGGCGCATGGCAGGCTCCGCGATGGACGCCATCAGCAGTGCCATGCTGAGCCCCCACAGCACCGCCAGCGCGAGGCTCGACCGCACCGTGGCGGATAGCCGCTCGCGGTCGCCCCGGCCGTAGTCCCAGCTCGTCACCGTCGTGGTGCCTGTTTCGAGACCGATGACGCCGGTTTCGGGCATCCACAGGATCAGGACCGCGAGTCCTACCGCCGCGAGACCATCGTCCCCGACATAACGGCCGACGAGCATGCCGTTGACCGCGGCCAGGAGCGATAACGAGAGTCGCTCTGCCACCAGCGGCCATGCCAGCCGCAGCACCGACCTGCCGAGGTGGTCCTCGTCGATCGCGGTGCTGCGTTTGCTCGCTTTTGCCGACTCCTCTACCGCCGCCTGTTCAACTGCCAGCCCGTTCCTCCCCGCGCCTGGGTGTGCCGAGCATTGTCAACCACCTGCTGCAAGACGAAAATGGGCCACCATCGTGGGGAGGGTATAGCCATGACGACAGAAGTTGCTATTACGCGCGTTGCCGACGTGCCCCGGTACTGGGCCGCCCGGCAGCCGGACCAGGTCGCGCTCGTGTTCGAAGGGCGCGAAACCACCTATGGCGAGTTGGGGCGCCGTACTCACCAGGTGGCGAACGGGCTCATCGCCGAGGGCTGCCAGCCGGAATCCCGCGTCGCCATCCTCGACAAGAACAGCGACCGGTTCTTCGAAGTCATGTTCGGCGCCGCACAGGCCCGTTCGGTAGTCGTCGCCGTGAACTGGCGGCTCGCACCGCCCGAGGTCGCCTACGTCATCAACGACGCCCGGGCAGATGTGCTGTTCGTCGGCGAGGAGTTCTTCCCGGTCGTCGAACGTATCCGCGGCGAACTGCAGACGGTCCGGAAGATCATCGCTGTCAGCGGGTCGCACCCAGGGTGGGAGGCGTACGAAACCTGGCGCGACCGCCAGTCGGCCGAGGACCCGGGATTGCCGACCGGGCCCGAAGATGTCGCAATCCAGCTCTACACCAGCGGCACAACCGGTCACCCCAAGGGCGTGCAGCTCACGAACCGCAACCTCTTCACGCTGCTCCCGATGGCCGTTACCGAATGGGGCACGTGGTCCGAGAAAGATGTGAATCTCGTCGCGATGCCGCTGTTCCACATCGCCGGCAGCGGCTGGGGGCTCCTCGGCCTCTGCGTGGGTGCGAAGACGGTGGTCGTCCGCGACGTCGTTCCCCCAGTCATTATCGAGCTCATCCCGAAGTACCGGGTGACGAAGGCGTTCTTCGTCCCGGCGGTCCTGCTCTTCCTGCTCCAGACCCCCGGTGTTCGCGAAACCGACTTCTCGAGCCTTGAACTGATCGCGTACGGCGCTTCGCCGATCCCGCTCGACCTGCTGCGCGACTCGCTGGCGACCTTTAAGTGCGGCTTCATGCAGCTCTACGGCCTGACCGAGACAAC
This sequence comes from uncultured Anaerolineaceae bacterium, assembly GCA_964632355.1. Classification (GTDB taxonomy): domain Bacteria; phylum Chloroflexota; class Dehalococcoidia; order Tepidiformales; family Tepidiformaceae; genus JALOAP01. The sequence continues at coordinate 11,454 of CAZWBW010000039.1, forward strand.
CGGGGCTGTGACTGCGCTGCACCCCGAAGACCACGACCCCGAGGGCACGCCACGCATGCGGTCGTGTGGCAGGCCGCTGAGCTCCGCCGAAATCCGGATCGTCGATCCCGAGGGCAACGAACTGCCCCCGGGTGAAGTGGGCGAGATCATCGTTCGCTCAGCCCAGGTCATGAAGGGCTACTGGAATCTCCCCGATGAGACCGCGCAGGCCATCCGCGACGGCTGGTTCTACACCGGCGACGCCGGCTACTTCGACGAAGAGGGCTACCTCTACATCCACGACCGCGTGAAGGACATGATCGTGTCCGGCGGCGAGAACGTGTACCCGGCCGAGGTCGAGAATGCCCTCTTCGGCCACCCGGATGTCGCCGATGTCGCTGTGATCGGCGTTCCCGACGATCGCTGGGGTGAAGCCGTGAAGGCGATCGTCGTGCCCAAGCCGGGCACCAAGCCAACCGCCGAGGAGCTCATCGCGTTCGCCCGCGAACGCATTGCCGGCTACAAGGTGCCGAAGAGCGTCGACTTTGCCACCGAACTGCCGCGCAACCCGAGCGGCAAGATCCTGAAGCGCCAGCTGCGAGAGCCGTACTGGGCCGGGCGCGAACGGCGCGTGAACTGAGCCTCAGAGCGGCCGTTTCCCCGGGATACCCGGGCGCCGCGGATACGCAGCCGGTGTCGAGCCGGTCTTCCGGAAGGTGACGACGCGCAGCGTCTCGCTCACCTCCGGTCGCATCGGCTCGATGCCCGCCAGCTCCGCACCGAGCGTCTGCATCGCGTTCCACGCCGCCTCGAGCTCGGCGTCGAGCCCGCTGCCCTTGGGGAATGCGAGCAGCGCCCCGGGTGCCGCGAGCGGCGCCGTGTATTCGAGCAGTTCGCGCAACTCCGCGACCGCCCGTGCCGTGACCACGTCCGTTGCGTCCCGCAGGGTTCCGTGCCCGGCTTCCTCGGCCCGAACGGCGTGCACTGTCACGTTCGTGAGTTCGAGGTCCCGCGCCATCTCCTCCAGCAGCCGGGCGCGTTTCTGCAGCGGCTCCACCAGGTGCACCGTCACATGGGGTGCGACTGCTGCGATGACCAGCCCGGGGAACCCTCCGCCGCTCCCCACATCCGCCAGTACCCGCGGCGCGTCGTGCCGCGCGAGCACGATCCGCCAGAGCTCCAGCGATTCGGCGTAGTGGCGGCGTACCGCTTCATCGGCGGGTACGGCGGTTACGCGAACCCGCGGCGCCGCAGCCTCGATGAGCTCGGCGTGACGGCGGAGCAGGGGAAGCCAGCGATCGTGCGCGGGGAAGCCAGGAAAAAGGACCGGCAGGCGGTCCCAGTTGAACTTTACCGTTTCGTCGGGCGGCACATTCACGAACTGGATGATAATCTCTGATTATGACGCACGAATCGGAGACGGCGGCGCGTCCCGTCACACTCGGCGAGGCCATGGCCGAGTTCCTCCAGACGCTCAAGCCCCCCCAAGCCGCGAATTACGCCCCTTACATCCGCAAGTTCGTCGAAACCTCTGGCATGACTCTCCTCACCGACCTGAGCGGAAGTCGTGTCGAATCGTTCGCCGAGCGCGAAATCCGGCCCTCCGACCCGGCCGCCCCGGACCGCGTCGATGCGCTGAAGAAGTTCTTCCAATACCTCAAGCGGAAGAACTACACCCCGCAAAACTACGGGGTGCACATCCGGCTCCGCCGCACCGCCGGCCGCGCCTCGACCACGGTCAGCGCGAACGCAGTTCGCGTCGAGCAGGTCAAGATCGAGATGACGGCCGACGGCATCGAAGCCCTCAAGCGGGAGTACGACGAGCTCGTGAAGAAAACCGCCGAACTCGTCTCCGCGGTCGAAAACGCCCGCTCCGATGGCGACCTTCGCGAGAACGCGCCGTACCACGCCGCTCGCGAGGCCCTCGCCTTCCACGAGAACAAGCTCCGCGAGCTCGAGGCTACCCTCGCCCGCGCCGTCGCTGTCGAAGGCACCGACGACCGCTCGACAGTCGGTTCCACCGTTCGCGTGGTGAACCTGGAGAACCAGCGCCAGTACGAGTACGTGCTCGTGAGCGCCCAGGAAGCGAACGCAAGCCAGCTGCGCATCTCCGTGGAATCGCCCGTCGGGAAGGAGCTGCTCGGCCGGCGCCCCGGTGAAGAGGTTGTCGTTCGAACGCCGCGTGGCGAGACCCGCTTCAAGATCGAGGCCGTCAGGCAGTAGCTGCCACTTCGGAACTCGACGGAAGGCGCGCTCGTCGCGCCTTTCTTCGTGCGTTCCTAGCAGCAGTCGTCCTTGTAGCCACATCGCCGGCACACCGCTAGCCGCGACCCCTTGATGTCGGCCAGGATTCCGCCGCAGCGGGGGCAGCGTTGGGTTGGCAATTCACCGGGCATGCCGCCATTTCCGCACTTACCCCGGGTCCCGTCAATAAGCAGCGGGCAAGTTGATAGGTCGCTTCGATAAGAGACATCACATTCTTGGGGGGCGGCCATGCCAGCCTGTTCAGTCTTTGTGCCGCGGGGCACAATCGTTAACGAGAGCGTAACTTCGCGCCAGGAGGAGGAGTAGTTTTGGCGAAGAAGAATTGGCTGGCCCTGGCACTGACTCCTGTCGTTGCCCTGGGGCTCGTCGCCGGCATGGCCTGTGGCGGCGATGACGACGACGATTCGAACGGCGGCACCACGCCCGCAGCCACCCAGACCGAACAGAACGGTAGCAGCAACGGCAACGGCGGCTCCGACGACGGCGCTGTTGAAGTGCCCGAGGGCGCGCCCGTCATCGACCAGGACAACCTGAAGTTCATCCCCACCGAACTCACCGTGAAGTCCGGCGAGGATGTCTACTTCCTCAACAGCGAGACGGCCATCCACACCGTCACCATCAACGGCGAAAACGAGTCCGGCAACATGCGCCGCGGCGACGTCTTCGTCTGGACCGCTGGTGAGCCGGGCGAGTACCAGATCACCTGCGACTTCCACCCGCAGATGAAGGCCACCATCACTGTGGAGTAATCCCCACCAGAGGGAGGAACGCGAAGGGCCCGGGCTTTCCCGGGCCCTGTTCGTGTCCGCCGCCCTTCCGGGTGGGATGGCATCCCCTCCCCCACCTGCGATACGCTCCATCCGTACCACCACACTGTGAGGTTCTTAGTGGCAGAGACAGCGACCCTGAAGGTCGGCGATGAAGCACCCGATTTCGAACTCCCTGCGAGCCCGACCGGCGATAAGTTCAAGCTGAGCGACTACCGCGGCAAGAATGCCGTCATCATCAACTTCGTACCGGCGGCCTTCTCGCCAGTGTGCTCAAACCAGCTCCCCCTCATCGAACAGAAACGCGCCGAGTTCGAGGCTCAGGGCGCCATCGCCGTCGCCATTTCGACCGACGGCCCCTGGGCACTCGATGCGTGGAAGAAGCAGACCGGCGTGAACTACCCGGTGCTGAGCGACGCCTTCCCCCAGGGCGAAACTGCCCGCAAGTACGGCGTGCTTATCGAAAATCGCGGAATCGCGAATCGCGTCGTCATCGTGGTCGACAAGGACGGCAAGGTCGCCTGGATCCAGCCGACCGAAAAGATCGTCGACATCCCCGACTACGATCCCGTCCTCGCCTGCGTGAAGGGCTAGGCAGCGAAGCCGAGGAACCATAACGGGCCGCTCACCGGCGGCCCGTTTCCTTCTGCGCGCGGCGACAACCCCGCGTACCGCTGGACCACCGGGCGGCTCCTGACCGAGGAGTGCCCCGGCCACGGCTGGGAGCACCTGGGCAAAATCCGCTACGCCCGCGGGTTACGCGGGTGGCGCTTCAAGGAGTAGCAAAGAGAAGGGAGCGCCCCTGGCGCCCCCTCCCGTCAGTGCCCTAGTCGAACGTGATGACCGAGCGATTCACCTCGCCGTTCTTCAGCGCCTCGTACGCCTCGTTGATCTGATCGAGCTTGTAGCGCCGCGTGATGAGCTCGTCGATCTTCAGGCGGCCCTGCCGGTACAGCTCCATCAGCCACGGCATGTCGTACTGCTGCCGGGTGCTCCCGTAGAAGCTGCCGAGCATCGACTTCTCGCCCAGCACGAACTCGTGGCCCGGCACGTTCACCGTCTGCCCGAACGGCACCATGCCCACCACGACAGCCTTCCCGCCCGGCTTGATCATCCCCCAGCACTGCTCGGCTGTCTTCGAAAGCCCGATCGCTTCGAACGCGAAATCGACGCCGCCCCCGGTGAGGTTCTTCACCTGCTGGACCGGGTCGCCCGTTGACGCATCCACCACGTCCGTGGCGCCGAAGTCCTTTGCCGCCGCCAGCTTGTTCTCGAGCAGGTCGACAGCAATGATGCGCGCCGCGCCCGCGAGTTTCGCGCCCTGGATGATGTTGAGGCCCACGCCACCGGCGCCCACGACGGCCACCGTCGAACCCACCGGCACCTTCGCCGTGTTCGAAACCGCACCCACGCCCGTCATAACGCTGCAGCCGACCAACGCCGCCGCCTCCAGCGGCACGCCGTCCGGCACGTGCACACAGGCGTTCTCGTGGACCAACTGGTACTCCGCGAAGGCGGACATGTTTGCGAACTGCATCACCGGCTGGCCGCCCTTGGAGAGCCGTCCCACGCGCCCGAGCGCCTGCTGGTTCTGGCAGAGGTACGGCTTGCCCGTGACGCAGTAATCACACGCACCGCACGACGTAACGAACGCAACGACCACGCGGTCACCGGGCTTCACCTTCGTGACCGCGCTTCCCACCTTTTCGACGATGCCCGCGGACTCGTGCCCAAGTACCGCCGGGACCGGATACGGATACTTCCCCTCCATGAAATGAAGGTCGGAGTGGCAGACGCCACTGGCTGCGGTCTTGACGACCACCTCGTTCGCCTGCGGCTCATCGATGTCGATATCTTCGACAACCAGCGGCTGATTCGGCGCGTAAAGAACGGCTGCTTTCACGGAACCCCTCCTTCGATTGGCGAGCGATCTTCTTCCGCACGGTAAGTTGGTGTCAATCCGGTCCCCTCGCCTGTGTCTGTTGGCCCGCCGCCCGCTACGATTGCCGCGGTGGTGAAGCGGTTCTCCGAGGAGACGCGGATGCGGTTGTTGGCGGCGGCGGCCGATGCGCCACTCGCCGAACCCGGCGTCGAATACCCCGACTGGTACGTTCACCGCTGGCACTTCCTCCCCGAAGGCTACTTCTCGCGGCGAAGCGTCGCCCTCTACAACGCGCTCATTCGACGCCTCTACTGGGCGTTGCGCGAACGCGAAGGCCTGCGCGAAGTCGCCCGTTCCCTTCGCGGCCGTGAACGTATCCTCGAACTCGGTTGCGGACCCGGTCACGGGCTCGCCTTCCTGTCCAGGGCCTCGCGCGGCGCCCGCATCACCGGCGTCGACCTTTCGCCCTTCATGCTCGAACAGGCGCAGGTTCGCGCACTCGGCGTCGAACTCGTCCACGCCAACTCACTTGCGCTCCCCTTCGAACGCCCCGAGTTCGATGCGATCGTGGCGCTGCACCATCTCGGTCACCTGCCCGAATCCGAGCGCCCGAACGCCTGGCGCGAATGGACCCGCGTGCTTGAACCCGGCGGGATTATCGTGCTCGTCGAGCATCGCTGGCACCGGCTCCACCCCGTTGGCGTCACCCTGCGGCGCACGCGTTCGCTCGCAGCGGGTATCATGCGGCTCACCGTGTGGGAGCCTTCGCGCCCGTCCCACCAAGGAGAGAACACGCAAATGAGGGAAGTGACCGGTGCCTGAGCGGCGGCCACTGCGAGTGGTACACACGTCTGACGTCCACCTTGGCGCATATAGCGGCTACGAAAACGAACACTGGGAGTCGCGCCGGCTACTCATGGAGCAGGCCTTCGCGAACGTCATCGATCGCGCCAACAAGCTCGAAGCCCACGCCCTCCTCATCGCCGGCGACTTCTTCGACAACGGCCGCATCGGCCCCGAAGTCGTCGAATTCGCAGCCCAACAGATTCGCCGATTCGAAGGCAAGGCCTATCTGATCCCCGGCAACCACGACCCGATGGACCCCGGGAGCATCTACTGGCGCTACGACCTCGAAGCCATGGCGCCCAACCTGCGCATCTTCCGCGAACACGCCGGGCAGGTGATGTACGACGAAGACCTCGACCTGGTCCTGTGGGGTCGCGCCTATCTCGACAGCGACTGGCACTTCCGCCCGCTCGAAGGCCTGCCCGAACGGATCGACGGGCGCTGGCACATTGCGCTCGCCCACGGCCACTTCGTCGCAGAAGGCGAAGACTCTGCGCGCTCACTGCCCATCTACGAACACGAAGTGAAGTCCGCAGCCGGCCACTGGGACTACCTTGCGTTCGGACACTGGGAGCCCCACGCCGACGTCAGCCGCGGGGGCGCGACCGCTATCTATTCTGGCGCACCGCTCGCGCTCAGCGATGCCAACCGTCGTGCCGGCTGGGCTTCCATCGTCGACTTCGACGAATCGGGCACTCGGTGGCGGCTCGAGCGCGTCGACCCGCGGCCGCCCGCCGTTTAACGAGCGTCTGGATATCCCGCAACCGCGTGAGATCTTGCCCTTCCGCGCCCGGCATCCTAGGATTGAGGAGGAGTTAGGAGCGCGGCCCCGTGGTGTAGCGGCCTAACATGCCACCCTGTCAAGGTGGAGATCGGCGGTTCGAATCCGCTCGGGGTCGCCATAAAACTCCCCGGCACTACAGCACGGAACACAAAAAAGCGGGAGCCATCAGCTCCCGCTTTTTCTTCGCCTTGCGTTCGAGCGTGCCAATCAGCTCTTGCGCTCGAGCTGGACGGGCACCGGGCGCGTGACGGTGTTGTAGACGGGCGAATGGTCCTGCACGAAGGCAAGGAGCGCGTCGAGCTCCTCGTCGCTGCAGTCGGCCTCGATGTCCATCCTGATGCGAATCTGCTGGTAGGCGGGCGTGACCGCCGGGTCGAGCCCCAGGAAGCCCTGCAGGTCGAGGTCGCCGGTCAGTTCGGTCGAAAGGCGGCGGATTTCGATTCCGCGCGCAGCCGCGTGGAGCACGGTCGTAGTGGTCACGCAGCCGGCGAGCGCATGGAGCAGGAACTCGACCGGGTTTGCGCCTTCGTTGCCGCCAAGGAGTACCGGTGGCTCGCCGTTCGTGAACATGAAGGGTTCGGTGCGCGAGGTGTCTTCGCCGCCCGCGCCGTAGAAGTCCTTGATCACGGAGCGGTTTTCGCCGCCCGAAACCCAGCGGTTCTTCGCGCGGAATTCGAACCGGGCGAGTGGCGGATCGGACTTGAGGGCCTGCACGGTGCCATGGAGCTGCGCGGTGTCCAGGCCGTTGATGCTTCCCTGCGTGTTCGTCGTGGTAGTCATTGCTGTTTCTCCTTCCGGGCCTCGACTCTGCGCCGCGGCCCTGTGCGAGAATGGCATGACGGGCAGTGCAGGGTCAGATGTATTTCTGACGAAACCGGGGCATTCGTGCCATCCGGCCTGCCGTCGGGGAGGCAATATGTCGGATGGTTCACACTCGATCGAAGTCGGCATCGTGGCGATCCCCGAGACCGCCGGTTCGGCGCTGTACGGGATGGTCGATGTCCTGCTGGCCGCCGGGAATATCTGGCAGACGCTTTCGGGCCAGGGCGTGCCCGCAACCCCGTTCAAGGTTTCGATCGTTAGCGAGCAGCGAACGCCGTTCACCTGCGGGAACGGCATCCCCGTGCGCCCCGACGCCTGCATCGAGGACGACCCGCCAGCCGATGTCGTGATTCTCCCGGAGCTGTGGCTGGGGCCGGCGGACCACCTGCACGGCCAGCACGCGGAGCTCGTGGACTGGGTTCGCCGCCGGTACCAGGCGGGCGCGACGGTCTTTTCGGCCTGCTCCGGGGCGGTGCTCCTCGCGGAGACCGGCTTGCTGAACGGCGCCGACGCGACGTCGCACTGGGCCTACCAGGACCTCTTTCGCCGCGAATACCCCGCCGTTCGGTTCCAGCCATCGCCGAACCTAGCGTTCGCTGATGCCGAGGGGCGCCTGGTGACGGCGGGTGGCACGACGTCGTGGCACGACCTGGCGCTACACATCATCGCGCGCTACTGCGGCCCCGCCGAGTCGATGCGTATCGCGAAGGTGTACCTCCTCAAATGGCACGGCGAGGGCCAGCTCCCCTACCAGGCACTGGTTCGCCGCAACCCGCACGCCGACGCAGTGGTTCGCCGCTGCGAGGAGTGGCTCGAAGAGCACTTCCGGGAGAAGGACGTGCTCGCCGCGGCGGTGGCGAACTCCGGCATCCCGGAGCGGTCGCTGAAGCGACGGTTCAAGGCGGCGACGGGGTCGACGCTCATCGAACGCATCCAGGGGCTGCGCATCGAGGAAGCGAAGCGGCTTCTCGATGAGGGAGACCGGGCGGTAGACGACATCAGCTACGAGGTCGGCTACGACGACGCGTCGTTCTTTCGGCGGCTGTTCAAGCGGATGACGGGCCTTTCGCCGAGCCAGTACCGGCGGATGTTCCAGCCGGTCCAGCGCTTCGGCAGCGTCCCCGGAAGCGACAAAGCCGTCCCGCTCCATAGCGCCGCCCCCTGAGGTTCTGCCGGGCCTAGCCCGGCGTACCCTGGCTGCATTGCCGGGGGCCGGTTCGAAGTAGCGACCAACTGCCGGCACAGCTGAATGGCCATCCCGGTGAGGGGCGGCCGTTCGACTCGCTGAGGGGTGCGAGGCAGGCCGCGAGTGCGGTTTTGTCAGCAGCAGGCGCTGACCCTGGGACGCCGTTCTCTTCCGTGGCGACCACGGTGCGGGAGCCGCCGGGAAGGAACAGGGCGCCTACGACAATGGGCACCAGCCGGTGAGCACTACACGGGGCACTTCGAGCCAGGCGCCACTATCGCGCTGCTCCCGGCCGCTCGGGTGCCCATAAACTCCCCCCGTACTACGGGCACGAAACAGAAAAGCGGGAGCTCATGCTCCCGCTTTCTCGTGCTCTCGAGGACGCCGTGGATGTCCTCGGTCGGCGTCGTTACCCCGCGCCGCGCGGCATGTCGCTTCCGGCTCTTCGAGCGACGTGATGCTACTGGTCGGGCCCTGTTTGCTCTCGCTTTCGAACAACACCTTCCAGCAGTAGGTCCACCGTCGACCGGACAATCTCGTCCCTGGAAAGCGCACCGTCGGGGCGATACCAGTTGCTGACATGTACTCCCGCGCCCAACATCGCGAAGGCAGTGGCCTTCGGGTGCTCGGAGATGAGTTCGCCGGATGCAACACCCTCGGTGACGATGTCCACGAGCATTCGCTCGTACTCCTTCAGCCGTTCGCGCAACACCGCCCGCGATTCCGGGGCCAACGACCGGTACTCCGCGACGTGGAGCCGCGCCAGCTTGTAGTGGTCTACGTGGTAGGAGACGTGCGCCGACAGGAACGCCCGGAGTCGCTCCGCCACCGGCGCGTTTTCCGTGGACTCGAGGGCGGACCTGGCCCGCTCCATCAGCACGTCGATGCCATGCGACTGGATGCGAAAGAGCAGCTCATCCTTGCTCTCGAAGTAGTGGTACAGCGTGGCCGGGTTCATATCCAGGATCGCTGCAAGTTCGCGGAGCGAAGAGGCCTGGTAGCCCTTCGAAAAGAACAGGTCCGTAGCCGCCTCGAGAATCTCCTCTTCTCGGTTCGGCGCTGTCGTCGCCCTTCGATACGGTCGCATGCGGCCTCCATCCTACGCCGAAGGTTGGTAGATGACTAACTGTTAGGTGAGGACAAGCCTCCGGCGCGCTGTGGCCAGTTGTGCGAGCCCCTTGATAGCAGACTAATCAACTGATCGTTTGAAATCCAACGGCCGTTTGATTGACAAGCGCTCCCGAACGCGCCATGATCCGGCGCCTCAGGCGCCTACCGGCACCGACACGATTTCCCATAGGAGGGAGCCGCTTGGCACAGGCAGTAGCTGATTACCGGCATGTCATCTACGAGCAGGTCGGCAATGTTGCCATCGTCACCATGAACCGGCCGGAGCGATTGAACGCGATGGGGACCGAAGGAGGGCGCGAAGTCCAGGCGGCACTCGAGGCGGCAGACGCGGACCCCGAAGTCCGCGCCGTCATCCTCACCGGTGCCGGCGAACGCTCCTTCTCTGTCGGCGCCGACCTCAAAGACAGTTCAACCCACGCCTCCGAATCGGCCGCCGAGTCGTTGTCCATGTTCACGAACTGGGCGAGCGGACCGGTCGAACGGATGACGACGCCAATCATCGCCGCGGTCAATGGTTATTGCGTTGGCGGCGGCTTCGAACAGGCACTCGCCTGCGACATCATGATCTGTTCGGAGAACGCCACGTTCTGGTTCCCTCAGACGGGCCTCGGACTCTTCCCCGGCGGTGGCGGCACCCCGCGGCTGACCCGTGCGCTCGGCAAGAGCCTCGCGATGGAGCGCATCCTGACGGGCCGCAAGATGACGGCCGAGGAAGCCTACCGCGTCCGGCTTGTGAACCGTGTGGTCCCGTCGGGTCAACTCCGGGATGCAGCGCTTGAAATCGCCAACTCGATCGCGAAGAACGCACCGCTCGGAGTGGTCTTCGCGAAGCAATCCATCCTTCGCAGCGAGAACGTCGGCCTGCGCGACGCGCTACTCGAGGACGGGATGAGGTTGTTCCCGCTCTATGGGACTGCGGATCGAAAAGAAGCATCCGCGGCCTTCCTGGAAAAGCGAGAACCAGTCTTCAAGGGCGAGTGAACGCCCGGTCCGGGAGGGACAAAGTGGAGAGCCGAGGAAATTACTGGCTTCGACCACGAGCGGGACGAATAGGCCGCCGGCGTTTCCTCGCCGGCGCAGTGGCCGGCGGCCTCGGGCTGTCGGCGGTGCCACTCGTCGGCTGCGGCGATGACGACGACGATGATGGCACCGCGACGGGTACCGCCGCTGCCACCACGATGGCAACCCCTTCGGGTGGTCCCCAGCGTGGTGGTGTGCTGACGATCAACGGTACGAACTTCAGCAAGCTCGAGGCCGTTACCGGCACGGGCGGCAACGACCATCAGTACCTCTGGGCGGTTTTCGATAACCTCGTCGGCTACGGCCCGGACTTCTCGCCGGACCCGAACAGGAGCCTGGCCCTCGAATGGGAGAACCCCGATCCGCTGACGTGGACGTTCCACCTCCGCCCGGATGTCAAGTTCCACGATGGCACGCCGCTGAACGCCGAAGCGATCCGGGTGAACTTCGAATACGCGGTCGACCCGAATGTAGGCTCAAACGTGCGCTCCGACCTGCTGCCCGTAGAGCGGGTCGAGGTCATCGATGAGCTCACCGCTGCATACCGGCTCAAGCAGCCAATGCCGGGCCTCATCGCCACGCTGGGCGACCGTCCCGGGTTCATTTCCTCGCCGACTGCCATCGAAAGGTTCGGATCGGACTATGGCCTGAACCCTGTCGGCACCGGCGCGTTCATCCACGAAGAGTATGTTCGCGACAGCCACACCCGCGTTCGCCGCAACCCTGAGTACTGGGCCAGGGACGCGTCCGGGCAGGCGTTGCCCTATCTCGATGGCATCCATTGGCGCAACGTCGATCAGCCCGCGGCTGCCGTGGCCGCGCTCAA
>CAZWBW010000040.1:0-16312 GCA_964632355.1 uncultured Anaerolineaceae bacterium
ACTCCGACCACCACCACGACGACCGGGTGGGGTTCTGGTGCGCCGCGCCGCCGGGCGCACAGGAGGTCCTCATCTTCAGCGATTCGGAGCGCTTCTTCCGCCCGCCGTATGTCGGTCACCGGGGCTGGATTGGCGTTCGCCTCGACGTGCCGGGCATCGACTGGGACGAGGCGCGGATGCTGGTCACCGACGCCTACAGCTGCATCGCGCCGAAGAAACTCGCGCAGCAGGTCGCCGAGCACGCCGGGCGCGACTCCAGCGCCGCGGGTGGCTGAGGATTGTCGGCGGGTGCGACTACCGGCTATCGACCGCTGATCGCATACTTCGCGCATGGCTACGTTTCGGATCCTCCTCACCCCGGGCGATGGCATCGGCCCCGAAGTCATTGCTGAAGCGCTCAAAGTCCTCGACCGCATCCAGCGGCGGTTCGGCCACAGGTTCGAATACGAGGAGGAGACGATTGGTGGCGCGGCGCTCGACAAATACGGCGTAGCGCTCCGACCCGAGACGGTCGCGAAGGCGAAGGCGTCGCATGCCGTGCTGTTCGGCGCGGTGGGCGGCCCGAAGTGGGACGACCCGCGCGCGGAACATCGCCCCGAAGACGCGATCCTTGGCCTGCGGAAGCAACTCGGCCTGTTCGCGAACCTCCGGCCGGTGAAGGTGTACCCGCAGATGGTGAACCACAGCACGCTCAAGCCGGAGGTGCTCGAGGGCGTCGACATGGTGGTGATCCGCGAACTCACCGGCGGCCTCTACTTCGGCCAGCCGAAGAAGCGCTGGGAGAGTTCGGCCGGGCGGCAGGCGGTGGACACCCTTCGCTACAGCGAAAAGGAGGTCGAGCGCATCTGCCACGTGGCCTTCCAACTCGCCCGCCAGCGCCGCAAGAAGGTGACCAGCGTCGACAAGGCCAACGTGCTCCGCACCGGCCAGATGTGGCGCGAAATCGCGACTGAAGTCGGGCAGCAGTACCCGGACGTGACGCTCGAACACCTGCTGGTCGATGCGGCGGCGATGAACCTCATCCGGAACCCCGCCAGCTTCGACGTGATGGTCACGGAGAACATGTTCGGCGACATCCTGACCGACGAGGCGGCGATGCTCGCCGGTTCGATGGGGATGATGCCGTCGGCGAGCCTCGGGCGGCGGCGCAAGGACGGCACCGGCATCGGGCTGTACGAGCCGATCCACGGCAGTGCGCCCGACATCGTCGGCCAGAAGAAGGCGAACCCGCTGGCGATGATCCTCAGCGCTGCGATGATGCTGCGGCTCTCGCTTGGCCTCGAACAGGAGGCGGCCGCCGTCGAAGCCGCGGTCGATGCGGTGATCGCCGAGGGGTACCGCACGCCCGACATCGCCGGCCCGGACACAACGACGGTCGACACGGTGAAGATGGGCGACCTCGTCGCGGAGCGGCTAGCGGACGGGTAAGCAGCGTCCAAGATCCCTCCGCTCATTGGCAGTCGAGCGATAGCCGATGACAGCGTAAGATTGCGCGCGCCGGAGTAATCCGGTCGCGAGCAGGTCTCGACGTCCTAGCCCGAGGCGAGCGTTGCTGGTCTTTGTCGACGAATCGGGGGACCCGGGGATGAAGCTCAGTTCGGGCTCGAGCCGTCTGTTTGTTGTTGGTCTGGTTGTGTTTGACGACGGCGAGGAAGCACGCAGGTGCGACGAGCGAATCTCAGAGCTCCGGGGCCAACTGTCCCTTCCGAGGGCGTACGAGTTTCACTATTCCCACAACTCAAAACGAATTCGGGAAAAGTTTTTGGACGCGGTCTCCTCGTTCTCCTTCAACGCTCATGTGTTTGCCCTCGATAAGGAGCGGGTGACCGGCCCAGGGTTCCAGTACAAGGATTCACTGTATAAGTGGACGGCGAAGACGGTCTTCCAGAACGCAAAGGATTACCTGCGAGATGCGACGGTAATACTCGATAAGTATGGCGATCGAACCTTTCGAGATGAACTGGCTGCTTATCTACGGAAGCGAACAACAAAAGAGGAGGGCCGACGCACATCAAGAAGGTGAAGCTCCAAGCGTCCGACCGGAATAACCTGCTCCAGCTCGCTGACTATGTCGTCGGCGTCACCGCAGGCGTGTTCCAGGGAAACCAGTTTGCACGGGATATGGACGGGCGCTATCTGCGCGGCCGCGTGATGTCACGCCGCCGCTGGCCATGAAAAAGGCCGGTCCCTAGCCTTATCGGCACGCACCCCATGAAGGGGACAGTTCGGGAACCGGCCCAATTCCACCTGGATCTTCGGCACTTTTCACACGCGAGTCAATACGGCTTTACCAAAACGCTAGTGAGAACTTCAGGCGAACTCTCAACCTCGGCCGCCCAGGCTCTCGCTCGCAGGTACCATCGTCGCACGCGGGCGGAAGGAGGGACGCGTTGACCACCGAAATTGACATCGCGATCACCGAACACGGGGGCGAGCGCCGGTTCTCGACCACGGTCGACGGCCACGAGGCCTACCTGTCGTTTTCCGAAGACGGGTCGCGGATCATCCTGCTGCACACGTTCGTGCCGCCCGAACTGGAGGGACGCGGAATCGCGGGGAGGCTCGCGACGCATGGTCTCGGGTACGCGCGAGAGCACGGGATGAAGGTCGTGCCAGAGTGCCCCTACGTGCGCTCGTACATCGAACGGCACCCGGAGTACCAGGAACTCGTCGAGTAACGCCCGCCTGCCGCTGCCTTGACGCCCGAGGGCGGGTCGCCGCAGGATGGCGCATCGAAAAAAATCGATGAGGCGCTATGACCGCCGCCTCCACCGCCGAGCGAACCACCCACCGCGGTCGCCCCTACGGGCAGGTCGCGCTCGCCGCTGCGTTCATTAACACGAGCTACGGCACGCTTTCGTACGCATTCAGCGTCCTGGTGACCGACGACGCCGCGGGCGGGGAGTTCGGGCGCGACGTTGTGTCGCTTGGGTTCGGGCTGGCGTTGCTGGTCTCGGGCGTCGCCGCGATTGGTGCTGGCACGGTCGCCGACATCTTCGGGTCGCGGCGGATGCTGGCGGCCGGGTCCGTCGTCGGGGCTGTGGGACTGGCGTTGTTCGCCGCCGCGCAGGAACCCTGGCAGGCCGTGCTGGTGCTCGCGGTGGTGCTTGGCCCCGCGATGGCAGCCACGTTCTACGAACCGGTCTACGTGCTGATGAACCGCTGGTTCGACGCCGCCGACCGCCCGCGTGCGTACGGCGTGCTTACCCTCCTGAGCGGCGTCTCGATCACCATCTTCACGCCCCTGACGCGGCTCTTCGTCGATGCGTTCGGGTGGCGCGGCGGGACGCTGGGGCTGGCGGTGATCCTGCTGGTGGTGGGCACGGTGGTGCCGCTGTTCCTGCGGGAGCCGCCGCCCGAGGCGCCACACACAGCGACGAAGCGTGGCAACTTCTGGCACGAAACGCGCGAGGGCATCCGCCAGACGAACGTCCCGTTCTGGGTGTTTTCGTTCGGGTTCTTCGCGGCGACGGCGGCGTTCAGCGGCGTGTCGTTCCACATGATCGCCCAGCTCGAAGGGCGCGGCTTCGACCCCGGGCCAGTCGCGTTCGCCATCGCGGTTACGGGCATCGTGTCGCTGCCGATGCGGTTGCTGTTGCCGGCGCTTTCCGACCGCTTCCCGGGGGCGGCCATCCTTACCGCGTGCCTGCTCCTGCTCGCGGTCGCAGCGTGGATCGCGAGCGTGGCGGGCGAGTGGTGGCAGGTCTGGCTCTACGTCGCGGTCTTCGGCGCCATCTTCGGGGCGGTGTATCCGCTTCGTGCGCTCGTCGTTTCGGAGCGGTTCGCCGGGCCGTACTTCGGGCGCGTCATCGGGCTGCAGGCGTTGCTCGTCGCGCTGGGGCGAGCGGCCGGGCCCGCCGTGCTCGGCATCTTCGCCACTGGCCGGGCCTCATATGCCTTCGGCTTCCAGCTCGCCGCGGTGGTGATGGCCGTCTCGGCGCTGGTGATGTGGGCTTCGATGCGAACGCCACGAGCCGGACCTGCCGTCATCGACCCGGACACCGCGGGGCAGCCGCGGTAGGCGGGTTCGTCATTCCCAGCGAAAGAAGCGGAGTGCAAGTACCGCGGCGACAACGCCAAACGCCAGCGTGATAAGCGCGCGCTCCATGTTCCAGCCGAACCCGAGCCACGGGTCCTGCATCACGAGGTTCGCGTGGGTCAGCGGGAGCGCGTCGCCGAGCGCCCGCATGCTCGACGTCAGGACCGGGCGCGGCGGCCCCGATCCGGAGACCATCATCATCACGAAGAAGGCGGCGAGCCCGGCGCCCTGTACCGCCCGCGCGGTGGGCAGCATGGCGCCGAGGAACACGCCGATGGCAGCGAACACGGCCAGCCCGAGCAGCCCGCCCACGATCACCAGCGGCCAGTTCTCGGGCATCTTCGCGCCATAGACGATTGCGGCGCCGATAACGATGCCGATGGCCGCGACGATCGCCATCCCGACGGCGACCAACACCTGTGCGCCAAGTACGACCGGCAGCGGGACCCCGGCCGCCCGGAAGCGCCGCAGCACGCCCGCTTCGCGATAGCTCGCAAGCCGCAGCGGGAGCGTGATGAGTCCCGCGGCAGCAATCACGAGTCCAACGTAGGTCGCGACGTAGTAGTCGATTGGGCCGACGCCGCGCCAGTCCGTAATGGCCTCGGGGTCGTTCGTGTCGACTTCGTTCCCGAACACCCCGGCGAGCACGAACAGCATGAAGAACGGGAACGCGAACGCGAAGATGAGCGCCAGCGGCTCGCGGACGAAGAGTTTCGTTTCGACCCAGGCCAGCTTCAGCATGCCCCTCATTCCGCCGCCTCCGCGTTGACGTTCATGTAGGCGTCTTCGAGCGTGGCGCGGTCGACGTCGAGGTCCAGCGGCAGGATGCCGCGGGCGGCCAGCGCGGCGGCGACGTGTGCGAGCAGTGGACCTTGGCCGCGAACGAGCACGCGCCGGCCCTCCTGTTCGACGCTTTCGACGCCCGGGCAAGCCTTCAGCCATTCGAAGTTGCCATCTTCGGCCGTGAACCGGACGGTGCTGGTGCCGGCGAACTTCGAGATGAGCCCCGCGGCGGTGTCGACCGCGGCGACCCTGCCCCGCCGGAACACCGCGATGCGGTCGCACAGGTCTTCGGCTTCGTCCATGAAGTGCGTGACGAGTACGACGGTGGTTCCGCGGCGCCGAACCTCGCGCACCAGGTCCCAGGCGGCGCGGCGGGCAGCCGGGTCGAGCCCCGTGGTCATCTCGTCGAGGAACACGATTTCGGGTTCGTTCACGAGCGCGAGCGCGATGAACAGTCGCTGCCGCTGGCCTCCGGAGAGGTCGCCGAAGGCGCTATTGCGTTTCTGTGTGAGGTCCCACTCTTCGAGGAGCCCGCGCCAGTCGCGCGAACGTGGCGAAAGCGCCGCGAAGAGGTCAAGCGCCTCCCAGACGCGAAGGCGTTCGGGTAGCGACGATTCCTGGAGCTGGCTGCCGATGCGGTGCCGCAACGTCGTGCCGTGGATCTGCGGGTCGAGCCCGAGGACCGCTACCTCGCCGCCATCGCGTTTGCGAAGCCCCTGCAGGCATTCGACGGTGGTGGTTTTGCCCGACCCGTTGGCGCCAATGATCCCGAAGATCTCGCCGGGTTGGACTTCGAACGAAACGCCGTTGACTGCCTGGACTTGTCCATACCGCTTTTGCAGCCCACGAACGAAGACTGCTGACTCTCCCACGGCCCACCACCCCACGCAATGTCGGGTGCACGATAGCGAAGGCCGGGTTTGTGTGGGAGGTATCTACGTGACCTATCACACATAACCGGGCAATCGATCACACGGGGTCGTGCTGCGCGGGTCAGTCCCGGATGACGACGGCGTCGACACTTCCGAAGACCCAGGTCACCGCCATGGGGCCGAGCGGCACCACCCGGTCCAATCCCTCGAGCACAAGCTGGAGTTCCGGCCGCTGGTCTGCTGGCCTGGTAAGCGCCTCGAAAACGACGGCCATGTGCCCCTGCCGGTCGGCCCGGGGCCGCAATTCCGTAACGTAGTGGTTCGGGAACTCGTTCTGCAGGCGCTCGTCGAACGCTTCCGCCCGGGGCCCTAAGACAACCTCGGGAGTGGTCGCTGTCCAGGTGGTCGCCGCGGGGTCCTGCAGGTTCACGAGCGTCGCGGTCCCAATGGCGTCCTGCCCGGCCGAAAAGTCGACCACCACAAACTCGTTCGGGCTGGTCCAGCGAACCGCCGCGAGGTTCTGCTCCGGGTCGGCTTCGGGGTCCTCCAGGAGTGCCGCGTCGCCTGTGCGGGACACAACGAAGATTTTGCCCTGGATGCTCGCCGCCAGGCGGTGACTATCCGGTGCCCACAGCGGCGGCTGCAAGCGGGTGTCCGGCGCCGGCGGTAGAAGTTGATCCGTCGACGCGACCTCACGCCCGTCGCGATCCAGGAGGACGACCCTATCCAGCGGCACGATCGCCAGCAGCGTGCTGTCGGGCGACCAGCCGATTGTGTTGTGGAGCAGTTCGCCACCCGGTTCATACCGTATGGAAGTCCAGTCTGACGTGTCGTAGATGTCGATGTAGGTCTTCTGCTCGCTGACCTCGTCGCGAACGATCGCTGCCAGCCGCGTTCCATCGGGCGAGAACCGCGGCGACAAGTAGGCGCCCTCAGCCCGGAACACTTCGTTTCCACCGCCGTCAAGGACCAGGAGCGGCAGGCCAGTGTTGGTGTGCGCGACCAGCACCCGCTGGCCGCGCTCGTCGCCGTCCGCGAACGCGAGCGCTGCCACAACAACCGCCACGACGATAGCCGCCGCCCCGGCGGCGCCCGCGATGCGAACCCACGGCAGCGCGAAGATCGCACGCAGCGATGGCCGCCGCCGGGCGCGCTCTCGCTCGCGCCACAGTTGAACCGCCTCCTCGCGGGAGTCGGCGCCGAGCTTCGTCATGATTTCACGGATGTGGTACTTGGCGCCTTCGAGCGAGATGCCGAGCGCCTGCGCGATCTCGTAGTTCGTGTACCCGCGCTCGATGAGCGCGAGCACTTCGCGCTGGCGGTCGGTCAGTTCGACGCGGCGGCGGAGGGGCGTCTGTCCGCTCATGCGCGAACGATACCCCGGCCAGCCGCCGCCGATACTACACTATGGCCAATATTGCAGTAAGGAATGTCGCGCTACCAGTCCCCGGCGAGGTCGCGCTTCCCCTGCCGGCTGGCGAGTGCGGCGTGATTGAGGATGTTGCGCGACATCGACGACACCTCGAGCTTCGCGCGCTGGCCGTACACCTCGGCGCGAAGGTTGTGCGCCGCCTTCGAACCCGGCTCGGCCAGCACCGCGAATTCGACCAGGTGGCAGGCCATCCGCAGGTTGCCCGCATCCCGGAGCTCGGCGACCCGTTCGAGCACCCGGTCCAGCCCGCCGGCAAGCGCGACCCATTCGCGCGCCTGTTCGGCTCGCGGCGCCGGGAGCAGATTGTCGGGTTCGCCGTCGTACCAGCCGCCGTAGAGCCGCCAGGTGTTCCGCACGAGGAACTGCGGGTGGTCGTACACGGGCCGCAGGTACGGCTTCTCCACGAGGTGGGCCGGGATGGTGACTTCATGGAGCACGCGGTCGAGGGGCGCGCCTTCGTTCATGAGCGCGAGCACCTGCGCTTCGAGCGATTCCAGCAGTTCGGCCGTGTCGCTGAGCGCCTGACGGATGCGGTCGGCGCCGAAGATCGGGAGCCCGTGCCCGGGGAGCAGCACCTCGGCGCCCAGTGCGGCCATCTGCCGGAGGCCCGCGGCCCACTCGCCGACGTACCGCTGCACCTTCTGGGGGTTCCCCGCGTTCGGCACGGCCCAGATGAACAGGTCGCCCGGCGCGAGCAGCTTCCGCTCGGGGATCCACGTCCACGTGGCGTCTTCGGTTTCGCCGCGCGTGTGGTGCAGCTCGAACGTGAGATCCCCGCGGCGGAACGTCAGCCGGTCGGCGAATTCGACGTCGGGGTAGCGGTACTCCGATTGCCAGCGAAACCGGTCGGGTGGGAACGCGAACTGGCGGAGGTTGATGGCGGTGTTCCAGCCGAGCGTCTTCTTGTAGCGGTCGAAGTTGCGGCGAATGTGCTGGTGGCCGTAGACGATGGGCCGCGGCAGCCCTTTTTCGGCCGCCTCCTCTTCGAACGGCGCGACACCAAAGATGTGGTCGACGTGGTGGTGCGAAAACACCGCGGCTGCGAGCGGCGCATCCGGCCGCCAGCTTCGCACCGCCTCGAAGAGCGGTCGGCTGTCGTTGACGGCACCGGTGTCGAGCATCACGAGGCCGTCGCCGGTGTCGATGGTGTTCGCGCTCGCGAACCCCTTGAAGTAGAGCACCCCGTCGAGGAGTTCCTCGGCCTCGCGGTGCTGCCCGGTAACCGGGTGGAACTCCTCGGTGCTCAGTTCGCCATTCCACAACCGCTCGCTCAGTTCGCGAATCTTCGACACGGTCCCTCCAGAGTGCGCAGTGATCAGTGCTCGGTGCGCAGTGCACGATAGCGTTCCCCGTTCCCGGTTCCCAGAGGCGGCGGCGCCATGCTCGCGGCCCCGAAGAGCCGCCAGCCCTACCGATATCGCTCTTGCAGCGGCTTGGCCTCCTCTTCCGGCAGGCGGAGCAGGAGCTCGCGCCATTGCGGGGCCCGTTCGAATAGCGGATCGAGGATGCGGCACGCCTCCTCGATGGCGGGGACGGCGGTGAGGGTGCGCACGGCGAAGAAGAAGGCCTGCTCGTCCGAGGGGGCGAGTTCCTGTGCGCGGGCGAACGCGCCGATGGCCTCGGCGAGCCGCCGCTCGGGGTCGTCGCCAACGCGGTCGAGGTCGATGCTCTTGAGCGCCTGGCTGGCGAGCCGGATGGCGACCAGTTCGCGGAGCTTCACCAGCGGCTCGGGGTCGTTGTCGACACGCAGGTTCCAGCGGTAATCGAGAGGGTCGCGCTTCACGAGGAGCGCGGCGGACTGGCGGCCGCGGAGGTCACCGCCTTCCGCTTCGGCGGCATCGAGCGCGGCGAGGATGCGGACCGGCAGCGGCCCCTGCGTCAGTTCGAACGCTTCGGCCATCGCGTCGGGCACCGTGTCGCGCGCCATCAGGTTCGCCTGCACCGAATAGCCGTCGCCGGTGCGGTGGCTCGCGTACGGGAGGCACGCGTCGCCGGTGTACACGGCGACCCTTCCCCCGGCATCGACGATGGCCACCTGGCGCTTTTCGGGCATGTCGTCGGCGGCGAGGATGGCGGCGAGCGCCCGGTCGGCGGGCAGGCCGTTCTTGAGCAGCGCCAGCGCCTGCGGCCCGAACGCGACGTTCCCCGTGGCCTGCGTCGCCACCGCGCCGACGCCAGCTTCGACCCAGGGGCAGCAGGCGCCGGCCGCCGGCTGGTGCGTCTGGATGCCGACGCCGAGTTCTCCCGTCTCGGGGTCACGCGCCACGATGCTGTAGGTCACGGGTGGCTCCTTTCGCGCAGGTGAGGCGGCCGTGCGCTGGCGTTCGGCTATTCGAACGGGACGCCGCGGCTGAGCTTCTTCAGCCCGAAATACATGCCGCCGCGGAAGAAGGCCTGCAACCGGCGGCGGTTCGCTGGCATGGCGTAGGTGTCGTTCCCGGCGCAGAAGCGGGCGAGCGGCCGCACGGCGAGATCCCACGCGAGTTCGCTCGAGATCCCGGCGAGGTTTCGGCGGCAGAGGGCGGCGAAATCGGCGTCGTCGAGCAGCCGTTCGATGCCCGCGATGACGGCGTCGGTATTCCGTTCGGGCACGGTGATCCCGAGCGGGTCTTCTTCGACACGCTGGGCGAGCACATCGCCACGGGTGCAGAGCAGCGGAACGCGCGCGCGGAACACATCGACGTAGCGTGTGCGGAACGCGAAGCGGCTTTCGAGGTTCTCGTACCCGAGGCAGACACTGAGGTCGGCCTCGCCGAGGTAGTCGTCGATGCGCTCGTAGGGCACCCAGCCCCTGAGGAAGAACACATTCTTGCCTTCGAGCCCCAGCCGGCGCGCCATGTCGATGGCCGAGCCGAGGACGCCGCCGCTCGGCCCGAAGACGTAGTCGGGGTGGTTCGCGCCCATGAACACGAGCTTGATCTCGGGGCGCGTCCGGGCGAAGTGGTCCATCGCCCGCAGCAGCGTGAACGGGTCGTTCCAGTCGGTGACGCCGCCGTTCCAGAGCAGCACACGGTCAGTCGGTTCGATGCCCGGGACGACGCCCTTCATGACCGGTCCGCGCGCATCGAGCGGCTTCGACGGCACGCCATAGGGCACGACGTCGATGAGCCGCCGCAGCGACGGGTCGCGTTCGTAGACGTCCGGTGGCACAAGCGCGAGCGCCATCAGCATGCCGATCCACATGTCCCGCTGGCGTTCGTCGGCGCAGAAGATGAAGTCGGCGAGGGTGAGCTGGAAGTTGATGTACCAGCGGTTGCTGGCCATCCACGTACGCCGCCACCGAGGCAGGATGATGCGGTTCGACATCTCCATCCATTCGATGAAGAACGGCGTGAACCCGTCGAGCGCGAACCGCTGACCGTTGCCCATGAGTCGCGCGAACTGCGGCGAAAAGTTCCGCGAGATGGCGACGTCGTGAGTCCCCGCCAGCGCCGTCGCGTCGCCGTTCGAGCCGTACTGCTGGACGCGAACGTTCGCCGCCGGGTTAGGAATGTCTTCCGGCTGGTTCGGGATGGCGAGCGTGATCTCGGCGCCTGGAAGGAGCCGGCCGAGCGACCCGGCGATGTGGTACGCGCGGATGCCGGGCGACGCCATTCGTTCGCCGACCTTCGCGCGCGACAGGACGAGGATGCGGCGGCCAGCGCCGTCGAGGGGGTCGGTGATTCCCCCGGCGTGCGAGGTCAGTGGATCGAGGCCCGTCACGAGCGGGGATGGTACGTGCGCGAGCGCAGGGTTGCCAGTGGCCCGGCGCGGGATTACCAACGCACCACCGGCGCCAGGGTGTACGCGATGGCAGCGCTGGAGGTGGTCGCCGGCTGGCAGCGCGCGGCGAACGAGCAGGACATCGACAACCTGCTCGCGCTGTCGTGGGTGAGCAGGACGTCGCTACGCACTACGTGGTTCGCGACGGGGTGGTCGCGAAGCTCGCCCGGTTTGATCGGCTCGCGGATGCCCTGGCCGCGTCCCGGCTCAGCGAATCCGACGAGGTGCGCTAACAGCTAATCCGGGTTCACGCCCGCGGCGAGCAGTGCCTCGCGGAGCCTTATGTAGCCCTTGAACTGGTGTGCGGTCATGCCAACCTGCCGCGCCGCCTCGATGTTGTGCTCGAGGTCATCGGTGAAGAAGCACCGTTCGAGCGGCACACCGATGCGCTCAGACGCCAGCTGAAAGATGCGCGGGTCGGGCTTCGCCATCCGCACCGTCGCCGAGTTGATGACGTCGTCGAACAGGTCGTAGATGCGGTAGTGGTCGCGCAGGTCGTCTTCGAGGCCCGGTGCGGCGTTCGAGAGCAACCCGACTTTCACCCGGCCACGAAGGCGCTTAATGAGGTCGATCATCCCCTCGTTGAACTCCACCGGGCGCTTCTCGCCGAGCCGGACCAGGATGGCGCGTGCCGTTTCCGGGTCGGTCTGTTCGAGCAGCGCGTCGTGGACGGCTGCATGCCAGGTTTCGTGCGTGCCTTCGCCGACGCGCAGGCGCTCCCACGTGGGGTTCTGGTACATCGCGCGCCAGAGTGTGCCCGGCTGCAACCCGAACTCCTTTTCGAGCCGGCCGAAGGGCGTGTTCTCGTCGGTCAGCGCTTCGATGTTGCCGCCGCCCGGCACAATCACACCGCCGAAGTCGAAGATGACTGCCTCAATCGTCGCCATGGGCCAACTCTCTCCCAGCGCTGTCCTGCGGGCAATCGGGTACTTGGTGCTCCGGGTGCCGCGGGCCTACAGTGCGGCCATGCGGATCCTTGGCATCGACCCCGGCCTCAACGTTACGGGCTACGGCATCATCGAACTTGCGGGCGATCGCTGCGTGCACGTCCACCACGGTACCCTGCGCACGAAGTCGACGGACGAGCTCGCCGCGCGCTTGCTCGCCATTCGCGACGGCGTACGGCTGGCGGCGAAGCAGTTCGAAGCCGAAGTTGCCGCGATCGAGGCCTCGTTCGTCGGCACGAACGCCCGCAGCGCCCTCGCGTTGGGCCAGGCACGCGCGGCCGCCATCCTCGGCGCCGCCGATGCCGGGCTCGCCGTGCATGAATACACCCCGACGGTCGTGAAGCGCACCACTTCGGGGTACGGCCGGGGCGAAAAGGCACAGGTCGCCGAGATGGTTCGCCTCCAGCTCGGCCTGGACCGCGTCCCCCACCCCGCCGATGCCGCCGACGCCCTTGCGATCGCGATCACGCACTGGGCGCACTCAAGGTTAGGACTCAGGACTCAGTGGAGTTCTTAGTGCTAAGTGCTCAGCACTGAGCACTGAGCACTGAGCACTGAGCACCTCCCCCTAGTGTCGGAAGTGGCGGGTGCCGGTGAGCACCATCGCCACGTTGTACTGGTTCACGCAGTCGATGCCGTCCTGGTCGCGGAGGGAGCCGCCGGGGTGGATGATGGCGGCGATGCCGGCCTGGCAGGCCTTTTCAATGGAGTCGCCCCAGGCGAACGGGAAGAAGGCATCGCTGGCGAGCACGGCGCCCTGGACTTCGTTGCCGGCTTTTTCGAGCGCGATCTCGGTGCTCTTCACGCGGTTCGGCTGGCCGCTGCCCATGCCGAGCAGCCGCCCGTCCTTTGCGACGACGATGGCGTTGCTCTTCACGTGCTTCACGACGCGCCACGCGAACTCCAGGTCCTCGATCTGCTGGTCGGTCGGCTGCTTCTCGCTGACCACTCGGAACTCGATGTCGTCAGGGCCGCGGTCATCGGCGCTCTGCACGAGCCAGCCGCCGCCCACCTGCCGGAAGGCGATGCCGCCGGTCTTCCGCGGCTGCGCTTCGAGGATGCGGAGGTCCTTCGACTTGCCCTTGAGCACCTGCAGGCCCTCGGGCGTGTACCCGGGCGCGACGACGATCTCGTAGAACATGCGGGTTTCGCCGTCGTTCGGGTTGCGGAACTCGCGGATTTCGCGTGCGAGCGCTTCGTCGATGGGCCGGTTGAACGCCACGATGCCGCCGAACGCGCTCACGGGGTCGGCCTTCACCGCGAGCCGGTAGGCTTCGAGGAGGTCATCGCGCGTGGCGACGCCGCACGGGTTCGTGTGCTTCACGATCACGCACGCCGGCGTCGGGAATTCGTTGACGCAATTCCACGCGGCGTCGGCGTCGAGGTAGTTGTTGTACGACATCTCCTTCCCGTGGTGCTGCACGGCTGTAGCGATGCCGCCCATGTCCTTCTCGCCGAGCGACCGATCGACATAGAACGCGGCCGACTGGTGTGGGTTTTCGCCGTAGCGCAGCCCCGCTGCCAGTTCCATCGGCACGGTGCGAACGGGCGCGAACTCGTTCGGGTTCGTTTCCCGCCAGAGCCACTCGCTGACGGCGCTGTCGTAGGTGGCGGTGTGCGCGAACGCCTTCCATGCCAGGCGCCGCCGCTCTTCGGCCGGGACCCCGCCGCCACGGAGCTGTTCGAGGATTGAACCGTAGTCGTTCGGGTCGACCACAACGACTACCGAGTCGTGGTTCTTCGCCGCCGCCCGCAGCATTGCAGGCCCGCCGATGTCGATGTTCTCGATCCCGTCGGCGAAGCTCACGCCCGGCTTCGTCACCGTCTCGACGAACGGGTAGAGGTTCACGCAAACGAGGTCGATGGGCGTGATGTTGTGCTGCGAAAGCGCGGCCATGTGAGCGTCGCTGTCGCGGCGGGCGAGGATGCCGCCGTGCACGGCCGGGTGCAGCGTTTTCACGCGCCCGTCGAGGATCTCCGGGAAGCCCGTGACGTCCTCGACCTTGCGAACGGGAATGCCTGCTTTTTCGATGGTGGCGAAGGTGCCGCCGGTAGAGACGATCTCCCAGCCGAGTTCCGTGAGCCCGCGGGCGAAGTCTTCGATGCCGGTTTTGTCGTAGACGCCGAGGAGCGCGCGCATGCCTGCCTCCTGTGGAGATGTGTGGCGAAGGGCTGTGGGTTCCTTCGCTGGCCCAGGCGTGCGGCCGGTCGTCAGCGGGCCATGCGGCGCCGCGGCCGGGCTCCCCCGCGGTGCTCCGCGTCGCGCCAGTCACCCGGCGGGATGAGTGTAGCATGCCTCGCCCGCCGGGCCCCGCCCCGAGTGCGCCGTGCTCAGTGCGCTGTGAGGGCTTCGGCGATAGGCGCGTTGCGTTCGACGAGCGGCACGAGTTTGATCCTGCGTTGGCGCGTGCCCCAGCCCACGACGGCGGTGAGCCGGCCTTCGCGGGAGAACGCGGCGAGGAACTTCCCCGCGTCCGGTTCGTCATGGAGCACGTGCACGTCGTCGCCGGTTTGCGGGTCGCCGTCGAGTTCGATGCTCACGTCGTACTGGTCGGACCAGATGTACGGGACGGAGCTGTGGGGCTTTGCATCACCCGGAGCGGCGAGGATGTTCGCCGCCACGGCCATGCCCTGTTCGACGGCGCTGGTCCAGTGCTCGGCGCGGATGTGGCGGCCGTACTGCGGGTTGTACCATCGCGCGACGTCGCCCGCGGCCCAGATGCCCGGGACGTTCGTGGCCAGCGTCGCGTCGCAGAGCACGCCGTCATCGAGCGCCACGCCCGAACCTTCGAGCCACCCGGTGTTCGGCGCCACGCCGACACCGACGATGACCACGTCGGCGGGCACCGTCGTGCCGTCGGCCAGCGTCACCGCCTCGACCTGTTCGCTGCCTTCGAAGCCGGTGACGCGCGCATTGAGCCGCAGGTCCACGCCGTGCTCGCGGTGGATGCGCGCGACGGCCGCGCCGACCGTAGGGCCGAGCACGCGCGCGAGGGGCTGTTCGAGCGCTTCGACGATCGTCACGTCGAGCCCGCGTGCCCGTGCGGCCGCCGCCACCTCGGCGCCGATAAACCCCGCACCGATGACGCACACCTTTGCGCCCGCTTCGAACGCGCGGCGGATGGCGATGGCGTCGTCCATTGTGCGCAGGGTGTGGATGCCCGCGAGCGGCGGCGTGTTGGGCAGCGTCCGGGGCGAGGCGCCGGTTGCGATGAGGAGCGTGTCGAAGGTCACGCGCGTCCCGTCGTCGAGTTCGACGGCGCGGGCGACAGTATCGAGCCGGGCGGCGGGCTTCCCGAGCACCATCTCGACGTCGAGCTCCGCGTACCGGTCCGGGTCGTCGTGGAGGGTGCGTACTGGTTCCCACGTGCCCTGCAGGATCTGCTTCGAAAGCGGCGGGCGGTCGTACGGGTAGTGCCTTTCCGCGCCGATGAGCGTGATGCGCCCATCGAACCCGCGGCGGCGGAGTTCGTTGAGTGCGCGGTGCGCGGCGAGCGACGCACCAACGATGACGATGTGCTGGGGGGCGGCCATCGGCAGATCCTGGTCGACCCCCTTCGGCAGGGCAAGCGAGCGCGCTGGACGGCGGGCGTAGACTGGCAGAGCGGGCAGCCCGGGGAGTTGTGGCCATGATTAAGGGCCTTGCTGGAACCACTATCTTCTCCGAAGACCACACCGCCCTCGTCCCGTTCTACCGGGATGTCATCGGGCTCGAGGTGAACGAGGAGTCGCCGGGCGAAACCGTCTTCGGGCCGCCCGGGGGGCCGTGGCTGCTGGTCGCCTCGCACAGCGAGATCCACGGCCAATCGCAGGAGCCGGCGCGTCACATCCCATCGCTCGAAGTGGATGATGTCGCCGCCGAGCACAACCGGTTACGTGCGAAAGGCGTCGACTTCCTCGGCGGGCCCGCGGTCCAGCAGGGCATCGGGTTCGTGACCTTCCGCGACCCGGAAGGGAACCTGGTGAACCTGTTGCAGTTCCCCTAGCCCGGGAGCGTTGGGCCGCGCTGCCGTATCGTGGAAGCGATGACGGAGACTGCGGACGCGAGGACGACCGGACCGGCCGGCACGACGTGGGGGCGCGCCTGGAGCGCCTTCGGCGTGATGGCCGGCGTGGGCGTCGCATCGCTGTTCGCGTTCCCGCCGCTCGTGCTGATGGCGGTGTTCCTCGCCGGGCCGCCGCTGCTCGGTGTGTTCTTCACGAACCCGCCCCGCGACCGTGCGACGTTCTCGGCGAACGGGGTCGCGGCGGCCGCCGGCGGCGCCATCGCCGGGGCGATCTGGGTCACCACACACCCCGGCGACTCGCACCCGATGGCCGTGGTGGTCAGCACGTTCGTGACCTTCCTCGTGATGAGCGTTATCACGGGGCTGGTGGTGTGGGGCGTATCGCTTCGCTTCCCGGAAGCCGACTAGCCCGCTACCCGTGCTGGCGGAACCACTCGACCGTGGTGGCGATTCCCTCTTCGAAACCGACT
>CAZWBW010000040.1:16322-21335 GCA_964632355.1 uncultured Anaerolineaceae bacterium
GGCCTGCCAGCCGAGCACGTCCTTCGCGCGCGTGGTATCGAGCCAGAAGTTGCGCACGTCGCCCGGGCGCGGCGGGCCGTTTCGGGGTTCGACCGTATTGCCGGTGGCCTCGTGGAGCGTCCGGAAGATCTCGTTGACCGAGGTGCCGCGGCCCGTGCCGATGTTCAGCGTCGCGCCGCTGCCACGGTCGAGGCAGAGCACGTTCGCGCGGGCGATGTCGCCCACGTAGATGTAGTCCTTCCGCTGCTCACCGTCGCCGTCGATGGTGCACTGTTCGCCCGCGAGCATGCGCCCGGTGAAGATGGCGACCACGCCGGCCTCGCCCAGCGGGTCCTGTCGCGGTCCGAACGCGTTCGAATAGCGGAGGATGGTGTAATCGAGCCCCGCCGTGCGCGCCGTCAACTCGATGTAGAGCTCGCCGACCAGCTTCGATAGCCCGTAGTTCGAAACGGGTCGTGTCGGGTGCGTTTCCGGCACGGGGAGCTGGTCCGGTTCGCCGTACACCGTGCCCCCCGACGACGAATAGATCAGCTTTCGCACGCCGTGTTGCACGCAGAGCGCTGCGATACGCGCGGTGCCGCCGCCGTTCACTTCGAGGTCGAATACGGGGTCGCCGGTGCTGACTTTCACGCTCGCCTGCGCGGCGTGGTGATTCACGACTTCCGGCTTGAACTCGGCGAAGACGCGCTCGGTCTCGTGCGAGTGGATGTCGATTTCGTAGAGCCTGGCCTCTTTCGACACGTTCGCCCGGCGGCCGGTCGCCAGGTTATCGATGACGGCGACTTCGTGGCCGGCAGCGAGGTAGGCGTCGACGATGTGGGAGCCGATAAAGCCGGCGCCCCCGGTGACCAGGATGCGCATGGAACCTCCTCGAGGCGGCGGGGCGTGCCGCACGGGCCCGCATCCCGGGCCCGATCCGAGGATCGACGCATCACATCTTTGTAGCAATACCGAGAACTATCACAACTTCTGTCACATCCCCTCCCATCTCCGTGGCTAGGCTGGAGGCCATGAACGCCGTTGCCAGTCATGCGCGCGTTGTCATCGTCGGCGCCGGGTTCGGCGGTCTCGCGTGCGCCCGGAAGCTCGCGGGCAAGCCTGTCGATGTGCTCATCCTCGATGCGAACAACTACCACCTGTTCACGCCCCTGCTGTACCAGGTTGCGAGTTCGCTGCTGAACCCAAGCGACATCGCGCGGCCGGTGCGCTCGATCTTCGGCGGGAAGCCGAACGTCCATTTCCGGCAGGCGCTCGTTACCGGCTTCGACTTCGAGAAGAAGACGGTGTTCACAGCCGAAGGCGCCGAAATCCCGTACGACTACCTCGTCATCGCTGCCGGGAGCACGACGAACTTCTTCGGTATCGAAGGCGTCGAAGCACGCGCGCTTGGGCTGAAGGACCTGGGCGAGGCGCTCGAACTTCGGAACCACATCCTCCGCTGCCTCGAAGTCGCGTCGCTGAAAGGGTTCCGGGAAGCGGAGCCATGGCTCACGTTTGTGGTGGTCGGCGGCGGGCCCACGGGTGTCGAGTACGCAGGTGCGCTTTCGGAACTCATCCGCGGGGTGCTCCCGGAGGAATACCCGGAGCTCGCCACCCAGCCCATCCGCGTGGTGCTCGTCGAAGCGATGGACCAGGTGCTCCCCCAGTTCCCCCGGGAGCTCGGCGAGGAAGCGCGCCGCGAGCTCGAACGCCGCGACATCAATGTGCTCACCGGCGTCAGGGTCGAAGCCGTTACGCCCGACACCGTTCGCCTCTCCGACGGCAGCACCATCGAGACCCATACGCTCGTCTGGGCGGCGGGCGTCCGGCCGGGCTACCTCGCGGACGCCATCGACGTGCAGCGCAGCCGCACCGGCCGCATCGAGGTCGACCGCTACCTGCGCGTTCGCGGCACCGACGACGTGTTCGCGATCGGTGACATCGCGTCGGTGGTACAGGACGGCGAGGAAGTCCCGATGCTCTCGGCGCCCGCCATCCAGGAGGGCCGCAAGGTAGCGGAGAACATTCTCCGTAAGCTCGAGCGGAAGCCGCTCAAGCCGTTCAAGTACCGCGACCGGGGTTCAATGGCGGCGATCGGCCGAAATGCTGCGGTCGCGGCACTCGGCCCCTTCCGGCTCAAGGGGTTCATCGGCTGGGTGACGTGGCTGGTGGTCCACCTCTACTTCCTTATCGGCTTCCGAAACCGCATCGCTGTGCTGCTGAGCTGGGCGTGGAACTACTTCCGCGCCGACCGGCCGGTGCGCATCATCACGCGCGCCCGCGACCGCGGGGCCGCTCCTGCCAGCGGCCGTCCGCTCGTCGGCCACAGCTGGACGTTTGGCGAACCGGTGCGGTCCCGGGCGGCGAGCGCCGCCAGCGACGCGGACGGTGGTCGCACAGGCGACGCGGAAGGCTGAGTGTCCAGCCTCAGTACTGTGAACTGTCCTGTGGCACCGGGCAGGCGTTCGAAACCGTCACGGTCATCACGGTGGCGCCGCCTTCCGCGGCTGCTTCGAACGCGGCGCGTAACGTGGCGAAGACCTGCTCGGCGGGCCCCATGATTTCCGTCTGCATCGGGCGAACTTCGTGCTGGAGCCCCGACTCTCGGATGGCGGCGATCGCACGGTCGACGCCGGGGTTCACCTCCTGGCCGAGCGGGTAGATGGCAACGGTTGCCTGGATCATCCGGGCTTCCTCCAGAGCATGACCTCGAGCGCGGGCGGGTGCCCGGCGCGCTTCCCCGCCTCTTCGGCCTCTTCGAACGGTGGTTGGGCGTTCGGCCCAAGGTGCGCCGCGCGGGCAGTCTGTGCAGGCTCCATGCGGGCGATTTCGGCGACCTGTTCGGGCGTGAAGAAGCGAGCGGAGC
Organism: uncultured Anaerolineaceae bacterium; assembly: GCA_964632355.1. Classification (GTDB taxonomy): domain Bacteria; phylum Chloroflexota; class Dehalococcoidia; order Tepidiformales; family Tepidiformaceae; genus JALOAP01. The sequence continues at coordinate 19,168 of CAZWBW010000040.1, forward strand.
GCCACGGCTCCTCGCCAGCGTCGGCCAGCGAACGGTAGAGCGCGGCCCACGCGCTGTGCGCATGGAGCAGCCCAATGGCCAGCCAGCCACCGGCCCGGGTGGCGCGAAGCGCTTCGTGGATTACCGCCGTCGGGTCGTGCACGAACTCCAGCGTCGCGAACACCAGCACGCCATCGAGGCTCGCGTCGCGGATTGGGAGACGCTCGCCGACCCCGAGACACCATTCGATTCCGTTCGGGTGCTCGCGGCCCGCGCCGAGCATCGCCCGCGACGGTTCGATCCCGAGCATGCGGTAGCCGCGCCCGGCGAGGTACCGGGACACGTGGCCGGTGCCCGCGCCAATTTCGGCGACCCGGCCGCCGCCGGGCGGGGGCAACAGCGCGTCGAGGGCCGCGAGCTCCATCCGATCCACGAACCCACCGAGCGGCGTGGAGAACCACTCCTCGTACGATCTCGCGACGGGCGCGAAGGGGTCGCGGGGTGCCGCCGTGCCGGTCATTGCGAAGCCGGACCGGTTTCCATCGGGAGGTCGGGGTCGGCGGCCCATTCCGAGAGCGACCCGTCGTATACCGCCACGTTCTCCTTGCCGAGGAGCGTGAGGATGAACGCGTCGCTCGTGGCGGCGATGCCCCCGCCGCAATACGTGATCACCTTGCCCGCCGACTCCGCTCCCACCTCAGCGAAGCGGCGGCGGAGCTCCTCGGCGGGCAGGTAAGCACCCGTCTTCGGGTCGATGGCGTGCGTCGCCGGGACGTTCACGCTGCCGGCAATGCGCCCGGGCCGCGCGTAGCCGCCGCTTACCTCGCCGGTGTGCTGTTCCGGCGTGAGCGCGTTGATGATGCAGGTGTCGCCACGCCGAATCGCTTCGAGCACTTCGTTCTTGTCGGCGAACATCTCGGGGCGGGGCCGCGGAACAAAGTTCCCGGGCGGGTACGAGGGGATTTCGGTGGTCGTCGGCCGGCCCTCGGCGGTCCACTTCTTCCATCCACCATCGAGCACGGCGGCGTTGTCGAAGCCGAACGCGCGCAGGAGCCACCAGGCGCGCGTCGCCCACATGGTCATGTTCGCGTCGTAGCACACCACGCGTGTCCCTTCGCCGACGCCGAGCCGCGACATCGCTTCGGCGAACCGTTCGGCGCTCGGTGCCATGAACCGCAGCGATGCGTTCGGGTCGGACAGGTCGTCGATGAGGTCAGCGAACTGCGCGCCGGGGATGTGCCCCTGTTCGTAGTTGGCGCGGCCACTTTCGATGACGAGCCGCTGTTTGCCGTCGTTGTTCTCTATCCGCAGGAAGACGGTGCAGTCGAGGATGCGCAGGTTGGGGTCCCCAAGCTGTGCCGCCAGTTCCTCGGTGGAGACGAGGTATTCCGGATGCGCGAAGGTCATACTGCCACCTCCCGTTTTCGGGGGGAGCGTAGCATGCGCCGGGATGCGTATACTTCGCGCCACCATGGCTGGTCCGTTCGCTGATCTCCGCATCGTCGACTTCTCGCAGGGCGTTGGCGGCCCGCTTGCGACCATGCTCTTCGCCGACCTCGGCGCCGACGTGCTCAAGGTCGAGCCGCCCGGCGGCGACCGCGCGAAGGACGAACCCGGCTACCTCTGCTGGAACCGGAACAAGCGCATCACGACGCTCGACCTGCACACGTACGAAGGTCTGCGCGAGGCCCGCCGGCTGATCGCCGCCGCGGACGTCGCCGTCTTCGATGCGCTACCCGGCGAGCTCGAACGCCTCGGCCTCGACGCGGTCACCTGCCTTGAAGCGAACCCGCGGCTCATCCATGCGTGGCTGCCGCCGTACGGCACCGAGGGCCGCTGGAGCCAGCTCCCGCACGACGAGCTGCTCCTCACCTCGGTCAGCGGCGTCGCCGATATGCAGTACAGCTTCGAACAGCGGCCCGTCGCGCTCGTGACGCCCCAGGTCGGCTACGCGCAGGGAACCATCACCGCGAACGGCATCGCCGCCGCTCTCTGGGACCGCCTCCAGACGGGCCGCGGACAGGCCGTCACCATCTCGGGTCTCCACGCCGTTGCCTCGGTTGAAAGCGGCGGCGCCATCAACGCCGAAGGCATGGTCCGGCTTGGCGGCCGCTCGTCGCGTGGCGGTGTGCCGCACTACCGCCTGTACGAATGCGCCGATGGCGAATGGTTCTTCCTCGGCACGCTCA
>CAZWBW010000040.1:21345-22935 GCA_964632355.1 uncultured Anaerolineaceae bacterium
TCCTGAAGGCGCTGGAAGCGACCGACATGCTCGAGCTGATGTCGCTGCCCGGCGTCGATGGCGAGTTCGCGAACCTCTTCCAGCCGCCGATGTCCGACGAGGTGCAGGCGCGCCTCGAAGCGCGGTTCAAGGAGAAGCCACGCGACGAATGGCTGCGCATCCTGCACGAACACGACGTGCCCCGCGGCCCGGTTGGCAACCGCGAGGAGTGGTTCCGCAGCGAAACGGTGGCGGCGAACGAGATGCGGCTGGTACTCGACCACCCCGAGCACGGACAGGTCGAGATCCCCGGCCTCCCGATCAAGTTCAGCGACACCCCGGGCGAAGTTCGCCACCTGCCGAGCGACGAGGTTCACATCGAAAGCACCACCGCCTGGACCGAACCGCGCCAGCAGCCCGAGGTCCCGGAAGGCCCCGCGCCGATTCGGCGGCCGCTCGAAGGCGTTCGTATTCTCGACCTCGGTGCGTTCATCGCCGGGACCTTCGCCCCGACGGTGCTCGCGAACTACGGCGCCGACGTCATCAAGATAGAACCGACCACCGGCGACCCGTTCCGCACCTACGGCCTCATGTTCGTTGGCCACAATCTCGGCAAGCGCAGCCTCGCGATCGACCTGAAACACCCGGAGGGCCGCGAAGTCTTCCTCGAACTCGTGCGCCAGTCCGATGTGGTGCTCGATAACTTCCGGCTTGGCGTGAAGGAGCGGCTGGGCATCGATTACGCGAGCCTGAGCGCCGTGAACCCGCGCATCATCTGCTGCTCGGTGACCGCGTACGGTCCGAAGGGGCCGCTGGCCACCGACCCGGGCTTCGACCCGCTGCTCCAGGCGATGTCGGGCATGATGGCGGCGCAGGGCGGTGACGACGAGCCGGTGTTCCACCAGATCGCCATCAACGACTCGGCCACCGCGATGATGGCGGCGTTCGGGATCCAGGCCGCGCTCCACGCCCGCGAGCGGACGGGCCGCGGGCAGGAGGTGCACACCTGCCTGGCGAACCAGACCATCATCTTCCAGTCGGGTGAAGTTACCTGGTACGAAGGCCGCAAACCCTCACCTGTGGGCGGCCGCGACTTCCTCGGGCCGTCGGCGGTTCGGCGCTTCTACCAGTGTGCTGACGGCTGGATCTGCATCGGCGCGCAGACGCCCGCGCACTTCCACGGCATCGTGGCCGCGCTCCAGCACCCGGAATGGGCCGGCCGCTGGGTCGCCGAGAAGGTGTTCGACGAACCGGCCACGAGCGAACTCGGCGAACTCATCGCGGGTGTGCTGGCCGACATGCCGCGGGAGGAGGCGCTCGATCGCCTGCTGACGCATGGTGTGCCGGCGGCGCCGGCGCTCGCGGCGGCCGATATGTTCACCGACCCGTGGATGCACGCGAACAACTTCTTCCAGTCGTTCCAGGACCCGCAGTTCGGCGATGTCACCAGCGTGCGGGCCTACGCCGACTGGAGCCGGTCGCGCGGTGGCTTCCCGCACCGCGCTCCCCAGTGCGGCGAACACAGCCGCGAAATCCTGCGGGAGTTCAACATCCCGGACGCCCGGATCGACGCGCTGGCCGCCGCGGGCGTGCTGGGTGGCAAGATTCCCC
>CAZWBW010000041.1:0-18918 GCA_964632355.1 uncultured Anaerolineaceae bacterium
TTTACCTCTGGCTTTGGCGCCGAAGTCTCGCACCGCAGCCGGGCCCGCTGCCCCCGGTCCGAAGGATCCCGTTCCGCCTCGCGCTCGACCCGGTCCTGCGCTCCGGGAAGGTCGTATGCCACGTACTTCGCGGCGATGCTCCAGCGCATGTCCTGGTCGACGGTCAGGCCTTCGATCGCCTCCTCGCCGTCCGCGAGCCTGCCGAGCACCGCGATGTCTTCCGGCACGATGGCGCTCGCGATGAGCGCCCGCATCCAGATGATTTTCGCGTCGCCTGCCGGCGCCTGCCGGAGGCCTTCCAGCACGGCCTCGAAGAGCTTGTGGCCTTCTTCGTCTTTCATCTCCTCGGGGACGTACCGCGCCAGCGCTGCGGTCGCCTGTCCGAGGATGCCGTCGACCAGTTCCACCTGCTCCGTGGCTGCCTTTTCGCGCACAATCGCCAGGAACTCGGTCGACTTGAGTTGCTGGTCGCGAACCATGTTCCACAGCGACGACCAGAGCAACTGCCGCAGGAGCGTGTCCTCCACCCGCTCGATGTTCTGGCGCACCCATGCCGCCGACAGTGGATCGAGCGCGATCTTCGCGTATGCGTGGTCGCCCCAGTTCGGGAACACGAGGTCCGGTTTGGGCCGCCCGATAGCCTCCGGGACCTCCGTTTCGCGGCCCTCGACTCGCACGGGGAACGTCTCGACTTCGAGTCGTCCGTCCACATCGCGAACCAGCGCGAGGTCGAGCCGATGCGGCCGGAGCGTCGGGTACTCCTCGGGCGCCGTCTGCACGAGCACCATACGGCTCACCCGGTCGCCATCGGCGTCCCACTCGGCCGCAATGGTGTTCAGCGATGGCGTTTCGAGCCACAGCCGCGCCCACTCGCCGAGTTCCTGCCCGCTCCCCTCTTCGAGCGCGCCGAGGAACTGCTGGAGCGTCGCATTCTGGTACTCGTACTTTCGGAAGTACCGGCGTGTGCCCTCGCGGAACCCGTCCTCGCCTATGGTGGCCGCGAGCTGCTTCAGCACCGACGCCCCCTTCCCGTACGTGATGCCATCGAAGTTGAGGAAGGTCTCGTCGGTATCCCGCACCTCGCCCGAAATCGGGTGCGTCGTCACCAGCTGGTCCTGCCGATAGGCCCAATTCTTGATGCTCTGGTTGAAGTCTTGCCAGCCGGTCGTAAACCGCGTCGCCTTCGTCATCGCGAGATACGACATGTAGGTCGCGAAGCTCTCGTTCAGCCACAGGTCGTTCCACCAGCGCATCGTCACGAGGTTCCCGAACCACATGTGCGCCATCTCGTGGAGGATCACCTCAGCCCGGCGACGGCGTTGGTTATCGGTGGGCGGATCGCGGTAGATGAACGCCTCGTTGTGCGTCACCGCGCCGACGTTCTCCATCGCGCCCGCGTTGTTTTCCGGCACGAAGAGCTGGTCGTACTTCTTGAACGGGTATGGGTAGGCGAAGAAGTCGACGAAGAAGTCGAGCCCCTGCTTCGTGATCTCGAACAGCTCGTCCGTGTCGATGTACTTCGCGAGCGACTTCCGGCAGTACAGGCCCAGCGGGATTCCCCTGTGCTCGTCATGGAACGCCTCGTACGGCCCGACGATCAGCGCGAAGAGGTAGGTACTGAAACGGGGCGTCTCCTCGAACACGTGCCGGGTGCGGCCGTCATCCGTTGGCGTCGCCGACTCCTCCGGCGAGTTCGCGACCACCCGCCAGTGCGAAGGCGCTGTTACCGTCAGCCGGTATGTCGCTTTGATGTCCGGCTGGTCGAAGTTGGGGAAGATCCGGTGCGAGTCATACGGCTCGCACTGCGAGTACATATACTCCTCGCCATCCTCCGGGTCGACGAAATGGTGGAACCCGTCGCCCGCGGTGTCGTACTCGTTCGTATACGAAATCTCGACGCGGTTGCTCGCCCCGAGCGCATCCGCCGGCAGCGTCAGCCGGTAGCCCGTCCAATCCGGCTCTACTTCGCGCCCGTTCACCCGCAGGCTGTGGATCTCCTTCCCGCGGAAATCGAGGAACAGGTCGCCCTCCCCCGAGAGGTCGAACTCGACCGTCACGTCGCCGCGGTACGTCGTCGACTTCGCCTGCAGGTCGATGTCGATGGTGTACCTGCAGTTCGAAACGCGAGCTGCGCGCGCCTGCGCCTCCTCCTGCGTGAGGACATCACGATGGACCTGTGCTGTGGTCATGCACTGCTCCGAAATCGGCCGTCGCCGGTGTGGTGTCGAACAGCGTACAGCGGCAGGTGGCCTGCCTGCCGCTGTAGATTTCGCGGGGCGATTGGTCGCCAGGAGAATGTCGTGTCGTCAGTATTCTCGTCGGTTGTTTTCGCCTTCCTGGTTCTGACTCTCCTGCTGCCGCTCCCCGTTTCCTTTGGCGGAGTAGGGTCAGTGGAACTGCTTGTTGTGGTCGCCCTCGCTGACACGAGCGCCCTGCGGGTCCTGGATCTCCTAGCCGAAGATCGCCTCGAGCGCGCGCATGCCCTCCGCGAGTTCCGCCATGGCGAGCGAGCCCCACTCCAGCCCAAAGATGCCTGCGCCGAACGGGTCATCCGAGCTCACAAACAGGGAGAGCAACAGGCACCACGGCGCGATCCCAGCGGCTGTCGCCATGAGCGCCCTGCCGGGTGTGACCCGAAATGCGGACTGCAGTGCGATGGCCAGGACCGCCGCCGCGAGCACTGGCGCCAGCACGCCGATACCGAACCCGAGCCGCGGGATGAACACGAGGAGCCCCAGCGCCAATGGCGCCGCCGATACGCCGGCAACCCGCAGCACGGCGGTGAATGTCAGTTCCGGCTGGCTCGCGCGCAGCACCACCCATTCGATTGCCGCGAGCAGAATCCACGCGGCCGCCATCAGGATGCTCCCGACAATTGCGGCCTTCCAGAACACCTCGCCCGACCACTCGATTTCGACGCCGAACCAAAAATAGCTCCCCAGCCCGGAAAGGAACGACGCGACGGCCAGGACCACCACCGCCAGCGCCGTTAATGACTGGTCGTCGCGGATTCGTTCGATGGAACGTTCGTCGAGCGCGACCGCTCCGCGGGCGACCTCGGCAGCATCTGCGGGTACCCAATTCGTCATGTCTGTCACCTCCGTGTGGGTTGCGCGGAAGATACTCACCCGTGCGTCGCTTGCACAGCCCCTTCACTACCGGGGCCTAACCTTCGCCTGAATTCGTGAAGAGCGGTACAATCTGCCCCGATCTCCAACGACGCCACGGGTACCGACGCCAGAATGAGCAACATCGAAGCCGCTAACGCGCTCCTCACGGCCATCAACTTCGACCGCTTCGCCGAAATCGAGGCGCGCCACGCGCCCGACGTTCGCTTCTTCTCCTTCCTTGGACCGGACCTCACGAGTTCCGTCGACGTTGCGGATTGGCACCGCCAGTTCCTTCGGGACTACGCCGACTGCAACTACGCCGAGGTCGAGGAGATCGAAGACGGCAACACCGTTGTTGCCCGCGCGACGATCGAAGCCAAGGGCTACGACTGGCGGCCCTTTACCCAGCGCGTCGTTGAAGTGCTCCAGTTCGAAGAGGGGCTCGTCACCGAACGGCGCCTCTACGGAACGCTGCGCGACCTCGAACTCGACAAGGTTGCCACCAAGGCGCTCGACGAAGCCCTCGAATTCCGCGGCGGCAACGCCAGCACGACCCGCAAGGCCGCCGAAACGCTCTTCACCAGCTTCCTTTCCGGCGACCTCGAACCTGCGAAGGAAGTCGTTGCCGAGAAGGTCGTGCTGATCGATGGCGTCTACGGACTTGCCACCGGACTCGAGAACATCGCCGAACTCCTGAATGCTATCCCGAAGCCGGCGTTCGGCATTCCGCGCATCACCGCCGTCTACGCTGGCGACAAGAACGCGCTGGTCGAAATCGCTGTCGATCCCTCGCGCCCTCGCGCCGCCTATTGGGTACGGATGGTCGAAGGTAAGATTTCGGTGATCGAGGGGTACTGGATGCTCCGCGAGATCGGCGTCGAGCCGCGGCAGAACTACGTACGCGACCGCCATCAGCGCCAGGTCATCCTGCCCATCTAGCGCGAAACAGCCCACGCAATCCCCGCCGGCCCCTTCGTGGCCGCGCGTCCACTCCCGGAGGTTCCGCAATGGCCACGATGTATTACGACGACGACGCCGACCTCAGCCTGCTCCAGGGCCGCAAGATCGCAGTCATCGGCTTCGGTTCCCAGGGCCATGCCCACGCCCTGAACCTGAAGGACAGCGGCTGCGACGTCATGATCGGCCTGTACCCGGGCTCGAAGTCGTGGGCGGAAGCCGAACGCCAGGGCCTCCGCGTCGCGACCGTCGAACAGGCTGCTCGCGAAGCCGACATCATCATGGTCCTCGCGCCAGACCAGGTGCAGAAGGCCATCTACGAACAAGGCATCGAGCCGGGCCTCAGCGAAGGCAAGATGCTCATGTTCGCGCACGGCTTCAACATCCACTTCCAGCAGATCCAGCCGCCGCCGTTCGTCGACGTGACCATGGTCGCCCCCAAGGGCCCCGGCCACCTGGTTCGTCGCGTCTTCACCGAAGGCGGTGGCGTTCCCTGCCTCGTTGCCGTCCACCAGGACGCGACCGAAGTCGCGAAGCAGGTGGCGCTTGCCTACGCGAAGGGCATCGGGGGCACCCGCGCCGGCGTCCTCGACACCACCTTCCGCGAGGAGACCGAGACCGACCTGTTCGGCGAACAGGTCATCCTCTGTGGCGGCCTCTCCTCCATGATCAAGGCCGCGTTCGAAACCCTGGTCGAGGCCGGCTACCAGCCCGAGAGCGCCTTCTTCGAGACGATGCACGAGCTCAAGCTCATCGTCGACCTCATCTACGAAGGCGGCCTCCAGCGCATGCGCTACTCGATTAGCGATACCGCAGAGTACGGCGACTACACGCGCGGCCCGCGCATCATCACCGAGCAGACGAAGGCCGAGATGAAGAAGATCCTCGGCGAAATCCAGCGCGGCGAATTCGCCCGCGAGTTCATCCTTGAGAATATGTCCGGCCGCCCGCGCTTCCTTGCCACCCGCCGCCTCGAGGCTGAGCACCCGGTCGAGAAGGTCGGCGCCGAAATGCGCGCCATGATGAGCTGGCTCACGAAGAAGGACGAGAACTAGTCGTCCTCCCCGCCCGAGAAACGAACGCCCCTCCGCATCGGAGGGGCGTTTCTGTTGCACTGGCCGCGGCCCGCTACTTCGGCAACAGACCCTTCTCTTCCAGCATCTTCAGCACGGCATCGTCGTGCGAGAAGTCGAACTCGTACGTCTCCCGGCCGCCCTCGCGGAACCACTTGTACGAATCTTCGAGCCCGCTCTTCAGCCCGAACTTCGGCTCCCAGTTCAACTCCCGGCGCGCCTTCTCGATCGAAAACACCATCGGACCGCGATACCACTCCGCCCAGTGGATCACGGGCGGCCGAATCGTCTTCGCGACGTCCCGCGGGATGTACACGAACTTCGGCTCGGCGCCCACAACCTCGCCCATCAGCCGCACGTACGCGGCCATCCCGGCGAACTCCTTACCGTTGATGTTGTAGATCTGCCCGATCGAGTTCTCGGTTTCGATGACCGCGCACATCGCCGAGGCAACGTCGTCGATGTGCACCAGGTGCACAATTGCCGTCCCGTCGCCGGGCATCAGGATCGGCCGCCCGAGTTCGAGCCGCATGAAGAACCCCGGGTCGCGTGTTGGCAGCGGGCTGTGGGGCCCGAGCGTGTGGCCGACGCGCAGGCTCGTGAATGGGAACCCGTTCTCCTCGAACTCGCGCTGCAGCAGCCGCTCGCAACGCACTTTCCCCGCACCGTACGCCCGCGCCGGGTTCTTCGCGTCGTCGTCGGACACCGGGAAGTCTTCCCGCACCGGTAGCGCGTCCGACCACAGATACACGGCAGTCGAGCTAGTGAAGACATAATGCTTCACCCGGCCCCGGAAGATGTCGACCATCGGTTGCACGTCCTCGACCTGGTACGACGTGTTGTCGAATACCGCGTCGAATTCGTCGCGGAGTGGCCCGAGCATCTCCTGGATGACGCCCGGCACGCGCCGGTCTCCGTGAATCCGCCGCACACCTTCCGGTAGTGGCGACGGGTGGCTGTTGAACACCGTGACCTCATGGCCGCGGCGGGCGAGCTCCTCGACAAGGTGACGACCGATGTACCGGTTGCCGCCTGTAACAAGTACGCGCACGATTCTCCCCTACCGGCAGTTCCGGCGCGTCCAGCCTAAACCGCGAACGCAATTCGCGCTTTGGAACGTGTCACTGGCTGCCGTCCGGGAGCGCAGGGAGCAGTATTCGGATTGACGTGCCTGCTCCCGGCTTGCTGTTCACCGCGATGGCCCCGCCGTGGCTGCGAACGATCCCGAACACGGCCGCCAGCCCGAGCCCGCGGCCAGCGAACTTCGTCGTGAAATACGGCTCGAAGATTCGCTCTAGCGTCTGCCGGTCCATCCCCGCACCCGTGTCGCGCACTTCCACGTACGCGTATGTCCCCGGTTTGCACTGGTCGCCCAGCCGGCACCGCCGCAGGTAGCGCGCGTCCGCCTCGATCTTGCCCGTCGCTACCCGCACCGTGCCCTCGGCCTCCCCCACGGCCTCCGACGCATTGAGGACGAGGTTCATGACCACCTGCCGCAGCTGCGTGGCGTCGCCATTGACCAGCGGCAAGCGATGCGCCAGCCGCAGCTTCAACTCGACTCCCGGCTTCAGCGACACCCGGAGCAGCCGCGTCATCTCCTGCACGAGCGTGTTCAGGTGCTGCGGCCGGGCGTCTCGCTCGCCGCGCCCGCTGTAGGCGAGGAGCTGGTGGGCGAGTTCGCCTGCCCGCAATCCCGCCAGCTCGATATCCCGCAAGACCGTCGCTGCCGGGGAGTCCGGGGTCAGGGCCATCCGCGCGATCGCCGCATTCCCCACGATGCCGGTCACCAGGTTGTTGAAGTCGTGGGCGCTGCCGGCGGCCAGCGCAGCTATGCTTTCGAACAGTTGCGCCTCCAGTCGCTGCGACCTCGCCAGGTCCTGCTCGATCGCCACCTGCACGAGTTGTGCGACCGTCTCCAGCAGTCGCTGCTCGCGCTCGCCCTGCCGGCCCGGCCGCTCGAAACTCAAGGTGACCGCACCGCGCGACTGTCCGTGGACGAACACCGGCATCGACATGGCCGCCAGTCGCCCGTCCTTGACCAGCTTCTCCCGGATCGGTGCGTACTCTTCGGCTTCCCGGAAGTCTTCGACCGCTACCGGTTCGCCGCGCAGCGCTGCCCGGGCGCCGGGCGTTCGCTCCACCGCAACATCGGCTGGCCGCATGCTGTAGCCCGCCGCCCTCCGCAGCCCCTCGCCGCCAAGATCGAGCAGATGCACCGTGCAACGGACATCCGGGAAGTGTTGTTCCACGAGTTCGCACAGTGCGTCGAGACCGCCCTCCAGCCCGCAACTCGAGGCGATCTGCCGGAGCAGCGCAGCCTGTGCGTGCAGCATCGACGCCACCTGTCGCTGCTCGGTCACATCGAACCCGTGGCTCACCGCGCCGATGAAATTGCCGTCGTCGTCGATGACTGGCGCCATCGTGACACGTGCAAACCGGTCGGGTTCGCCGCGCAGGAGGCGCAGGTCCCCTTCCCATTCCTTGGAAGCCGCGATGGTGCGCCGGATCTCCCGCCCGACCTCTTCCGAGAGCTCGACCACGCCAAGCTGCTGGATGGTCTTCCCGATCGCGTCCTCGCGTGAACACCCATACAGGCGCTCCGCTGCCCGGTTCCAGTAGGTCACCTTCCCCTGGGCATCGAAGGCAACCGCTGCCGCACGGGACTGGTCCAGGAGCCGGGCCTGGAGGCGCAGCTGCTGGCTGGTGTGCAGCCGGTCGGTGATGTCCCGGATGATGCAGCCAAAGGCCAGTTCTCCCTCGACGGTCACGCGAACGAGCGAGATCTCGGCGAGGAATTCGCTCCCGTCCCGCCGCAGCACGGCGACCGGCTGTCGCACGCTCATCTCGCGCGCTCTCACTCCGGCTTTAAGGAACGAAGCGAAATGGCGCCGGTGAACCTCGCGATAGCGCTCCGGGATAAACTGCTCCATCGACGTACCGACCACGTCGCGTCCCGATACCGCGAGCAACTGTTCGGCAGCGCGGTTGATGGTCAGGATGCGCCCGTCGCTCGCCACGGTGAGGATCCCTTCGATCGCCCGCTCGATGATCTCGGCCTGCCACACCGGTTCGCGCGTACGCACGCCCTGGCCATCCAGCACTGCCTGCTCGCTCATGGGGTCCTCCTTGCAATCACGCCCGAGAGTGGTGCCGAAGTGCGTTGCAGGGTATCGGTGTTTTCACTGGTGGCTAGGATTCCGAGAAAAGTCAGAGGATTGCGTCTATCGCCGCGCTCATCCGGCTTCGCGCGTCTTGTTGGTGTGATACCGCTGCTAATCGTCACAGTGACAGGCGCTGTTGCTCAGTTGTCCTCCACGGCGCGTGAAAGGACACTGCGACCGCCGAAATCGATTAATACGACGACAACTTCTCGGGTCGCGAGGTGGTTCATTTCCGGTCGAGTCGTTCGCTCCGAAGTTGTCAACCCGGGGGACCTCCCCGATACTGGCCGTGCGAATATCGACAACTAGAATCATCGCAAACGACAATCATGTCCACAGCAAAGCGCCCAAGGTCCTGCCTCGACCTCCTGAGCCCGACCCGGCAACTGCTCGTGCTCGCGCTCAAACGCCGAAAGCGCGCCACCGCCGACGAGCTCGCTGCAGACTGCTATCTCTCCGTCGGGGCCGCCCGTCAACACCTGATGGCGCTCGTGATGCAGAACCTCCTGGTCTATGAAGAGGAGCGGCGCGGACCGGGACGGCCACGCCATGTGTTCGCCCTCGCACCCGATGGTGAGGCGCTCTTCCCGCGAAGAAGCGACACCCTCGCGACCGCGTTCCTCCAGGCCCTCCAGGAAGAGGATCCCGAGATTCGTACCCGCGTCCTCGACCGCGTTGCCGAGATTCGCCGGTCTGCCGTGGCTTCGCGGCTGGTCGGGAAGGCCGATTTCGAACGCCTCGAGGAGTTCGTCACCGCGCTCGAAGAGTTCGGGTACTTCCCCACCCTCGAACGGCGCGGCAGGGAGGCCACCCTTCGGTTCCAACACTGCCCCTACCTGGACGTGGTTGTGTCGCATCCCGAAGTCTGCGATTCCGAGACCCGATGCATGGGGAGCGCCCTCGAAGGCTTTCGCATGGAGCGCATTGGCCGCGTGATCGACGGTGAGGACCATTGCTCCTTCAGGCTGACGGCCACAGCTTCCGAAGCAGCGAAACTTGCAGACCCGCCGGCAGCAGGGTAGGAATCACGAAACGCTGCCACGGAGGTTGTTTCCATGCGTCACGTGAAGGTCGGCAATGTCGACGTCTTCGCACTCGTCGACAATGTGATGGCCTACCCGGCCTCGTCCGTCTACCCCAATGCCGGCGACCTGTCCCGGTTTAACCAGCACCTGGACGCCGATGGCGGCGTCGCCTTGAACTTTGGGGCGTTCCTGGTCCACGACGGCGATACCGTGCTGCTCGTCGATACCGGGTGGGGACCCGAGTACAACGGCCGCCTGTTCGACGAACTCGCCCAGACCGGCGTCGCCCCGGACGCCGTCACCGCTGTCACCTTCACTCACCTCCACGGCGACCACACCGGCTGGAACCTTGATCGGGAATCCGGGAAGCCGCTCTTCCCGAACGCCCGTTACCTGGTGCCGAAGCTCGACTGGGACCACTACACGGCCGAAGGCGCCGATTCGTTCACTCGCGATGTCCAGCCGCTTGAATCGCTCGGCTGCCTCGAACTGATTGAGGGAGAGCACAGGTTCTCCCAGTCGCTGCTGGCGGTGCCCACGCCCGGTCACACTCCCGGCCACACGAGCGTCGCCATCGTCTCCGGCACGGAACGAGGCATCATCCTCGGAGATGTCGTCATCTCGCCCATCGACGCCGAGGAACCAGACCTGACCAACAGCTTCGACTGGGACCACGATATCGCCCGCGAAACGCGGAGGAAGCTTCTTGAACGGGCCGTTGCCGAGAACGCCCTCATCGGCGCCAGCCACCTGCCGGCGCCCGGGCTCGGACACTTCGTGCGGCTCGATTCTCGGACGAGTTGGAGGCCGCTCGCCTAGCCACTCAGGGATCGATGAGCACGCCGGGATTCAGGATCCCGGCGGGGTCCACCTCCCGCTTTACCGCTCGCAGCGCCTCGGCGAACAGGTCGGGGCGCTGCCGGTCGTACCATGGGCGGTGGTCACGGCCCACGGCGTGGTGGTGGGTGATCGTGCCGCCCCCGGTGAGTACCGCGTCCGAAGCAGCTTGCTTGATTGCTGCCCACTGTTCGAGTTCGGCGCCTCGGCGGCCCAGCCCCTGGAACGTGTAATACGGCGCCGGCCCATCGGGGTACACGTGCGTGAACCGGCATGTGAGCGTCCCGCCTCCGCAGACCTCGCGCAGCGCGCGTTCGACCGCCTCGCGGATGCGCGCATCGAACTCCGGCCAGCGGTCCCACGTGATCGATGTCTCGAACGTATCGGAGACGAGCCCGAGCCCCACGCTGAGGTTTCGCTGATACGGCGCCCGGATGAACGAGTTCCGCCACGCGCCGACGGCCCCCTGGCGGCCCGCGTCGCTCTGCTTGCCCTCGTCGGACACGCGAATCCCGGCATCGTCGACGCGGCCGCCCGCCGACTGCGCGATGTCGACCGCCGCGCGGATTGCGGCATCCTGCGGCAGCTCCGCGCTTTCGAACCCGAGAATAAGCAGTGCCTGGGAGCCGTCGAGCCCCGCGGCTGCTGCCGCTTCGCCCGGGTCGAGCACCCGGCAGTTCGCCGGCCACAGCTTCGCCTGCACCACCTGCCGGGCTCCTTCGGCCGCCGCCTCGAACGAGGGAAACACCACGCCCGCCGACGCCCGGAACCGCGGCCGTGCCTGGATGCGCATCCACGCCTCGGTGATGATCCCGAGGATCCCTTCGCTCCCGATGACAAGCCGGTCAGGACTGGGACCAGCGCCCGACCCCGGCAGCCGTCGCGATTCCCACAGGCCGCGCGGCGTCAGCATTCGCACCGATTCGACGAAGTCGTCGATGTGCGTGTGGTTGGTCGCGTAGTGACCGCCCGAACGAGTGGCGATCCATCCGCCAAGAGACGAGTACTCAAAGCTCTGCGGGTAGTGCCGCAACGTGAACCCGTGCGGGCGGAGCTGCTCTTCGAGAGCCGGTCCCAGCACCCCCGCCTGGATCCGCGCCGCCCGCGACGTCGCATCGATTTCGAGCACACGGTCCATCGCCCCGAGGTCGATGGTCACGATGCCGCGGGACTCCTCGGGCGGCTCCACGCCGCCAACCACGGACGACCCTCCGCCGTACGGGATCGCCACGTACCCGGCGTCCGAGCACCACTCGAGCACCTGTCGCACTTCGTCCTCGTTCCGCGGTCGCGCAACCACATCCGGCGGGTTCGGGAAGTCGCGATTGAACGCCCGGATGACATCGCGAAAGCTCTTGCCGTAGGCGTGCGACGCCCGGGAGTGCGGGTCCGTCGCGCAGAAGTCGGCCAGCGCTTGGGGCACAGCAATCCGCGGCGGCCGGAGGTCAAGGTCCTCGACCCGTGGGATGGGCGGCGGTTCGAGGCTTACCCCAAACCGTTTCGAAAGCCGTTCGGCGGCCTCCCTGCGGGCGTCCTCGGTCGGCTCGTCCGTCTCAAGTCCCCACGCCCAGAAACTGCGTCGTGCCATTGCTGGTCCTCCCGCTCGCCAGTGCTCGAACGACGCGAAGCCTACCGCAGCCCGGTGGCCTTCGCGAGCGGCGCCACGATTGCGCTTATCGCGGTCGCAACCAGTACTGTGATCACGATGCGCCGAAACACCACGTCGCTCACCCGGTTCGCCACCACGTACCCTGCGAGCCACCCGGCCGCCATTGCGGGCAGCGCCGCTGCTGCATACCCGAGAGTCGACCCATGGATGCGGCCGTTCGCTGCGAACAGGCCTGCCGCGACCAGTGCGCTTGCCAGGAAGTACGCGCCGAGCGTCGCCCGGAACGGCACCGACGGCACGCCCCTGCCCTGCAGGTAGAGCACCACTGGCGGCCCCGACATGCTCGTGCTCGTGTTGAGCACGCCGCTCACGAAGCCAGCTGCGAGGTTCCCTGCCCTCCCGGCCCCACGGATCCCGGCACCTCGCCACAATGCGATCGTCGAGAGCAGCACCACGATCCCGATCGCAGCCTGTAGCGCATCCGGGTTGGCAAGCGCCAGCACCGCAATCCCGAGCGGCATCCCGGCGACCGCGCCGGCGAGCAGCGTTGCGCCCAGTGCCCAGTCGACGAACCGCCGCATGCGCGTGATGGTGATGACGTTGACGAAGACGCCGAGCAGGTTCGCCAGTACCACCGCGTCCTTTGCGCCGACCAGCGGAATTAGCAGCGGGACGATGAACAGCGAGAACCCGAACCCGCTCAGCGACTGCGTGAGCGCGGCCGCTCCCGCCAACACCATGACCCCGGCAACAACCGTGGATTCCAACCTCGCCCCGTGCCCGGGCGCGAACGCAATCGACGCCTCGCTCCGGAGGTGTCGATCCTACATGCCACGTGAACTACAGGCTCGTCAGGCGAAGACGACCGCGTCGGCTCCCATCGAGATGAAGAGCACGCCGAGGTAGAGCAGCGAGTACTTGTACAGCGTCATCGGCGACTCCCGCTCCGGGTTCTTCCAGAGACGCCACGCATACCAGATGAAGAGCGCGCCGGTCACTACGGCCGTGCCAATGTAGATCCAGAGCAGGTCCGCTGCCGGCGCCAGCAGCAGTGACACGACCACCAGCAGGACCGTGTACCGCAGGATCTGCGTTCGCGTAATCGCAGGCCCATCGGTCACCGGGAGCATCGGTACGCCCGCCTCGGCGTAGTCATTCTTGAGCCGAAGCGCGAGTGCCCAGAAGTGCGGCGGTGTCCAGAAGAAGATGATGGCGAACATCACCCAGGCGGCCAGGCTCACATCGCCCGTCACTGCAGCCCAGCCGATCATCGGCGGGAAGGCACCGGCGGCGCCGCCGATCACGATGTTCTGCGGCGTCCGCCGCTTCAGCCACATCGTGTAGATGAAGACGTAGAAGAGCAGCCCGGTTAGCGCGAGCACGGCTGCTGCGAGCGTCGTGGTCAGCCACAGAAACACGAACGCCCCGGCACCGAGAGCGATCCCAAACAGGAGCGCGTGCGCTGGTTCGATCTCGCCGGTGACGAGCGGACGATTCTGTGTTCTCCGCATCACCCCGTCGATGTCACGGTCGTACCAGCAGTTGATCACGTTCGCACCGCCGGCCGACATCGTGCCCCCGATGAGCGTGGCCAGGATGAGCCACGCCGACGGCCACCCACGCTCCGCCACCACCATCGCGGGAACGGTGGTGATCAGCAGCAGCGAGATGATCCGGGGCTTCGTTAAAGAAACGTAGTTGCGGATCGTCACACTCAGTGGCGTGCGCGCCATGGCCGCGGCGTTTGCGCTCAAGCAGGCACCTCGATTCCGGCCGGTTGGCGAACGCCACGCCGCTCACCAACCGGGGCATAGTAGGCGAACATCGCCCCAACGGCCAAACACGCCCAGATGACCGCAGCGATGGCCGTGTGCGAAACCGTCAGTGGGTCAGGGAAGTAGTACCAGACGTTCAGCGCACCAACGATGACCTGCGCCACATACAGCACACCGGTCGCCACTGCCACCGGCCCCGCCCAGAAGAAGGTGCGCCGCGCCTTCCACGTCGCGAGGACGAACGGCACCACCAGGAACACCAGGCCACCCGCCAGGTAGCGGTGCGCCATGTGCCAGATTTCGTGGTCGTCGGCCTTCGGAAGCACCTGCAGACCGTTACACGTCGGCCAGTCGGCACACGCCGTGGCCGCACCGCTTTCGGTCATGTAGCCACCGACGAACATCGTCACGGCAAGCCAGACCAGGCTCGCGACGGCGAGAACGCCGATCCGTCGGGCCACCGGCTTCGAAGTCACCGTCAGCAGCCGGTCCCGGTGTTTCGGGTCCTCGAGGAACATCCCGACGGCGATGCCAACCTGCAGGAGGAGGATAATCATCGCCGTCACCAGGTGCGTTGCGACGATCTCGGGCGGCAGCTCGCGCCACACCGTGATCGCGCCCAGGATGCCCTGGATGCCCACGAGCGGCACGTTCACGATCGCCGCACCCACGATGAGGCGAACATGCCGGTAGTACTTCCACGCCATGAAGGCGGTGCCGATGACCATCAGCCCCACGGCCGAGGCCACGAACCGGTGCGACGACTCGATCCAGGCTTCCTTGTTACCGGCAGGCGGGATCGCGCCGCCGTGACACGTCGGCCAGTCCGGGCACCCAAGACCTGAGCCACTGGCCCGGACGAAGGCGCCCACGGCGATCAGGACCAGAGTTGCGATGACAGTTGCGACGGCGAGACGTTGCGCGTTGATCATTGCATGCATTCACGGCAGGCTTCGTGCCGCCCGAAACAGAGCCTCGCCCGCCCGGACGGTTCGCCCTTCATCCCGTCCGTTAATCCCACTTGCCAGATTGCCACATGGAATGGGGAGGCGCCACTAAAACCCCTGGCTTCCGTCCAGCCACCGTAACCCGTCGACGAGCACACCGCCCACCGAGAGTTCCCAGTGCAGGTGCGCCCCGGTCGAAAGCCCGGTCGAACCCACGTAGCCCAGCACCTGCCCTCGCGACACCCACTCGCCCACCGAAACGGCGCGCTCCTGCATGTGCCCGTAAAGCGAAAAGATGCCCGCACCATGGTCCACGACCACGAGGTTCCCGCGGACGAGGTACAACCCGCTCATCACGACCACGCCGTCGTTCGTGGACATAATCGGTGTGCCGAAGTCGGCGCCGAAGTCGGTGCCGCCGTGGTGGCCCTGCACCGGGCCCCCATTGAAAGAACGCTGCTCGCCGAACCGCCCGGTGACCTCGAACCCTTCGCCGAGCGGGTGAGCCCAGCCCGGACGCCACTTCCGCTCGGTCACTCCGGCGTACACCTGCGGAAGGAGCGGCCCCTCGTCCGGTGGAGGCGTCGGTGTCGGCTCGGGCGTCGTGCCCGGGTCCGGTTCCTCCGTGGGGTCCGGTTCGGGGATCCAGATGTAGTCGACCGTCCACTCCGTCCGGCGCACGGTCACCGTCCGCGTCACGCGAAACTCCCCGCCGTGGTGCTCCACTATGTCGATGTCGATCCGCGCGGCGCCGACCGGGTCCTCCGCGTCGACGGCCACGAAGCCGTCCACGCCGCCCTCACCGTTGGGCGCCAGCACGAACGACCGCCCGAGGAAATGCGCAACGCCACTCTGTGCGGCGCTCACGCTGACCAGGATCGCACCGCCCTGCAGCGGGAACTCGTTCGAGATCGAAACCGTCGGCGGAATCCCGTCCGACGCCACCTGCGGGATGTGGATGTATGGATCCGGCGTGGGAGTTGGCGTCGGCGTTGGGATGTTCGGTGCGGTTAGCCACGGGCCCGGCGTCGAAGCCGGGGGCTGGGCTCCGCTGCTCCGGCCGCCCAGCAAGCGCATCCCCGGCACCAGCGCCAGTGGCGAGGAGGCAAGCAGCAGAATAACGGCACGACGCGACCGCATCGCGCGCACCCTACGGCACCGGGATGTAGACGAACGTTAAGAAATAGGTCGCCCGCCGAGTTCTCGCCGCGCGGCATCTCGCGCAGCATCAATCCTCGAGAGCAGTTTCGAAGGCTCCGGGACGCCGGACAGGACGAAGTTCGGCTGCGTCCCCGAGGTCTGGCAGCGCACGCTGCCGAAGTTGAACATCGTTGCGAACACTCCCGACCGCTCGATCGAAAGGTCCTCCACGTTGACCAGGTCCGCCGAGGACATCGCGTGATGGAACCAGTGGTTCTTGTTGCTATCGATGAGCCGCTGGTTCGTCACTACCCAGACGTCGTTCTCGTACCGGTACCACGTGAAGTACGCACGGATAGCCCAGCCTACGACCCACAGGACCGAGACCGCGATCGTGATCCAGCCCGGCACGCCACCGAGGCCCGCCGTCGACGCTACCACGATGAGCAACACCGCCGCAGGGACCAGCGCTACGAGGGCGAACCCGACCAGCTTCGACCACACGAACAACGGATGGCGGCGAGCACGCAGGATCACGTACTCGCCGCCTTGCAGGTCGAATGGAAGCTTGAACGCGTGGACGGGTTGTGCAGGACTGGCGGTTTCGATCGGGTCCATCGCCCCTCCTGCTCGAGCTACTGCGTTACGGCGCCCTCCGCCGCGCTCGAGACCGAGCGAGCATACTTCGCGAACACACCCCGTGTGTACTTCGGTGCCGGCGGCTGCCAGCCCTGCCGCCGCTCTGCCAGTTCCTCTTCGCTCACCTCGAGGTTCAGCTGCCGGTTCGGAATGTCGATCGTGATCATGTCGCCCTCGCGCACGAACGCGATTGGGCCACCGACCGCCGCCTCCGGTGCAACGTGACCCGCCATCAAGCCGCGCGTCGCACCGCTGAACCGCCCATCGGTGAGGAGCGCGACCGACTCGCCGAGGCCTTCGCCGACCAGTGCTGCGGTTACGCCAAGCATTTCGCGCATGCCGGGGCCGCCCTTCGGGCCCTCGTTGCGAATCACCACCACGTCGCCGGGTTTGATCTTGCGCTCCGACACGGCCTTGAACGCGTCTTCCTCGCACTCGAACACGCGCGCGGGCCCGCGGTGGGTCATCCGCTCGTGGCCGGCCACCTTGATGACGCACCCCTCCGGCGCGAGGTTGCCCTTGAGGATGACCAGCCCGCCGGTCGGCTTCAGCGCCTTGTCAATCGGAAGGATGACGTCCTGCCCCGGCGTCTCGACGGCCGACTCCGCCTCTTCCGCCAGCGTCTTGCCCGTGACCGTCATCTGGTCGGCGTGCAGCTTGCCCGCTTCGATGAGGCGCTTCGCGAGCAGCCGGGTCCCGCCTGCGCGGTCCATATCGAGCGCCACATACCGCCCGCCCGGCCGCAGGTCACCGATGAGCGGAGTCCGCTCGCTCACCCGGTCGAAGTCGTCGATCGTCAGGTCCACGCCCGCCTCGCGCGCGAGCGCCAGCAGGTGGAGGACCACGTTCGTCGAACCGCCGGTCGAAGCCGCGCACGCGATGCCGTTTTCGAAGGCCTCACGCGTCAGGAGGTCCAGCGGCCGCACGCCCCGCCGCAGCACATCCATCACCAGTTCGCCAGCCTTGTAAGCGACCTCCTCCTTGCGGGGGTCCGTAGCGCCGGGTGTGCTGCTGCCCATCGGCGCCAGCCCCAGGAACTCCATCACGGTCGCCATCGTGTTGGCCGTGTACTGCGCGCCACAGGCGCCAGCGCCCGGGCACGCGGCGTCCACGATCTCTTCGAGTTCATCCTCGCTGATCTTGCCCGCGGCGTGCGCGCCGACGCCTTCGAACACGTCCTGGATTGTGACGTCGCGGCCCTTGTACTTGCCCGGCGCAATCGAACCGCCATACAGGATCAGGCTCGGGATATTCAGCCTGGCCAGCGCCATCGCCGCGCCGGGAATCGTCTTGTCGCACCCGACGATGACGACGGCGGCGTCGAACGAGTAGCCGATGCCCGCAAGCTCGATCGAGTCCGCAATCACCTCGCGGCTAATGAGCGAGGCCTTCATCCCCTCGGTGCCCATCGTGACACCGTCGCTGATCGAGACGGTGTTCACTTCCATGGGCGTGCCACCCGCAGCGCGAACGCCCGCCATTACGTGCTTCGCGAGTTCACGCTGGTTGAAGTTGCACGGCATCGTGCCGATCCACTCGTGCGCGACCATCACGAGCGGCTTGCGGAGGTCTTCGGAAGTGAATCCCACCGACTTCAGATAGGAGCGGGCGGGCGCGCGGTCGGGCCCATCCACCATATGGCGGCTTCGTCCACGGGGATCAAATGACATGACGGACTCCGGAGCAGTGAATTCGTACGTGTGTGAAAGCGTACCTCTCCGCACCTTCTCGTTCGAATGCCAGTTCCCAGCGAACCGTCGCAGCCAATCGCACGCCGGGTTCTGTTCGTTTGTGCGCTGGCGGACAACGGGTTGGCCGGGCGACGGACAGGTTGCAGCGTGCGACGGCTTCATCCACCATCGCCCCGTGCCCATCGAACTGCGTTCCGGCCCGGCGGTCGCGGTCATCCTGCCTGAGTACGGTGGCCGCCTTCACCAGCTCACCCTGGCCATCGACGGCCAGCCCGAACCGCTCCTGCACACGCCCGACAACCCTCCGGAGTACCGCGACCGTCCGACGCGCGGGGGCTCGTTCCCGATGGCCCCGTGGCCGAACCGCGTCCGCGACGGCAGGTTCGATTTCCAGGGAGCCACGTACGAACTCCCGGTTGATGGCCGGCCGCACGCGATGCACGGTCGCGTCCACTTCGCCGAATGGGAGGTCGTTGCCCGCACCGCCCGCATCGTCGAGCTGGTTTCGCCCTTCGACGACGGGTGGCCGTGGCCGGGCAAAGCCTGGCAACGCTACGAAATCACCGACACGAGCCTCCGCATGAAGCTCGAAGTCCGCGCCGAGCGCGATGCGTTCCCGGCGGGCTGCGGCTGGCATCCCTGGTTCCGGCGCGAACTCCGGGGCAACGAAGCGCGCCTGCGCGTTCCTGCCGGCCGCCGGTACATCCTCGAAGACGGCATCCCGACCGGCGAAATGGTCGAACCGAGCGGCGACCACGATCTCCGGGAACTCGTGCCGCTCGGGGACCGGCGGCTTGACGACTGCTACACGGAACTCGAGGGGCCAATCGAAATCGACTGGGGTGCCGTTCGCCTGGCCATGACCATCGCGTGCCCGCAGCCGCACGTGCAGGTGTTCACACCCGAGTACGCGTTCTGCGTCGAACCCCAGACGTGCGCTCCCGACGCATTCAA
>CAZWBW010000041.1:18928-22359 GCA_964632355.1 uncultured Anaerolineaceae bacterium
GCGTGACCAGTGGGATGGCCATCGCTGCACCCGGGCGGCCGGTGGGTATCGAATCTCGCTGGAGCTGGGAACTCTAGCGCAGGAGGGTCTCCACCGCGCGCCCGAACTTCACCGGGTCGCGGGTATCGATGGTGACGTTGTGCACGTCGACGCCAAGCGCTTCGTATTCGCGAATCTGGGCGAGGCACTCCTCCGCGTTGCCAGCGAAGCCGAGGTCGTTTAGCAGGTGCTCTGGGATCGCCGCCGCGCCCGCCTTCGAGCCCTGCTCGTTGAATACCTTGCGGATGTGCGCAACTTCGTCGGAATACCCGAATCGCGAGAGCTGCTTGTAGTAGAAGTCGCCCATGCGCGCGATGTAGAAGGCGAGGAACCCGCGGCCCGTGTCCCGGGCGTTCGGGTCATCGCTCACCGTCACTCCACCGGCCTTCACTTCGACCGACTTCGGATCCCGACCGGCCTCCGCGACCCACTTCCGGAACTGCTCGATCTCACCGCCGAGCGCGCTCTTCGGGATCATGGCCGGCATCCACCCGTCGGCGATCTCGGCCGTCATCTTCACGCTCTTCGGATTCAATGTCGCGAGGAAGATGGGAATGTGGTCGCGAACGGGTGTGAAGCGCAGCGTGAACCCCCGGTCCATCTTGAACCACTTCCCGGAGTACACGAGCTTCTCGCCGCGCATCAGCATGTTGATGATTTCCACGGTCTCGCGGATGCGGGCCAGCGACGGCTGGAACGGGATGCCGTGGAAGTGTTCGATGACGTTCGCGCTCGATGCCCCGAGCCCGATGATCGCGCGCCCTCCGCTCCACTCGTCGAGCGTCGCGAAGTGCTGCGCCAGCGCTCCCGGCGACCGCGAGTAGACGTTCACGATGCCGGTCGCCAGCTTGATGCGCTGCGTTTTCTCGGCGATCGATATCAATAGCGAGAACGCGTCGCGTGCCCAGCCCTCGGGCACCCAGAACGAGTCGATTCCCGTCTCGTCCGCGATCTTCGCCAGTTCGATCGCGTCCTCTTTCTTCATGTCGAACTGCCAGGTGACCCCCACCGACAGTTTTCGCGTCACGTGTCCTTCTCCTTGCTTGGTCTCGACATGCTGGCGACCCTACGGGGTTTCGCCGGCATGTTCCCGCGAACGTCACGCCGCAGCAAAGTCCGACTCTTCGTTGAGTTCGTCCTCCTCTCGCCCCGCGAACCGGAGCAGGTACACCATCGGGAGGATGCCGACGCTGTTCACCAGCACCAGCGGCCCGATCCAGCGGTACTGCCGGTTCCGTATCGCGGTGACGATGGCGACCGCCTTCCACGCCGTGTCCCAGAGGAAGATCGCGGTTCCAATTCGTTTCTTGCTCATCGCTGCATTCTAAGCCCATGCATTGAGGAACCGATCGCGCCGCCGCATGCTGTTCTGTGTGGACGTCGATACCACCGACCTCGTGCAGGCCCTCGACCGCGTAGGTATCGTCGCGTTTGCCCTTTCCGGCGTCGAACTCGGTGCACGCCGCCGCCTCGATCTGTTCGGTCTGCTGGTCATGGGTGTCGTCACAGCAACCGGCGGCGGCCTCGTTCGCGACGTCATCCTCGGCCGCATCCCGTTCGTGCTCGAACACCCGGACTACCTGCTCTGGGCCGTGCTCTCGTCGGGCATCGCTATCGCCACGGTCTGGGTCGGCCGAACCATTCCCCGCCGGCTCGTGACGGTAGCCGACGCCGCAGGACTTGGCGCCTTCGCGGCCGCCGGAGCACTCGCCGCGCTCAACTTCGACCTCGCAATGCCCGCCGTTGTGCTGCTCGCGATCGTTACTGCCACTGGTGGCGGCGTCATCCGCGACCTCCTCGCCGACCGCGTCCCGCTCGTCCTTCGCTCCGAAGTCAACGCCACCGCGGCAGCGCTCGGCGGTTTCGTCGTCTGGCTCCTCGAACCGCTCTCAAACGGGACAGCGGCGCTCGCGGGGGTCGCCGTGACCAGCGCCGTCCGTGTCATCACGCTTGCCTACGGCATCCACCTGCCGTCCGCGAAGCGCCGCCGCTAGGCTGCTACCGCGTCCGCAACCGCGGGTCCAGCACGTCCCGCAGCGCATCGCCGAACATGTTGAAACTGTAGACGGTCAGGAAAATCGCCAGGCCCGGGAAGATCGCCAGGTGCGGGTGCCGGGTGATCTGCTCCCGGTTCTCCGTCAGCATGCGGCCCCAGCTCGCCGTCGGCGGCTGCACCCCATACCCGAGAAAGGATAGCGACGACTCGATCAGGATTGCGCTCCCAATCTGAATCGAAGCGCCCACCAGCACGACCGCGAACACGTTCGGCAGGATGTGAACGAACACGATGCGGAAGTCGGGCGCCCCGATGACCCGTGCCGCCTCGATGTACTGGTTCTGTTTCGCCGCGATGGTTGCGCCGCGTATCACGCGCGACGAACCGAGCGATACCAGCACGCCAAGGGCCACCGAGATCCGCATCACGACCTCGCCCGACGGCGAAAGCCCCAGGAAATCGGGGGGGAACTGCGTGAGCGTCGTCACCACCAGGATGATGAAGATCAGGCCGGGCAGCGAGATCCCGATGTCGACCAGCCGCTGCACCAGGATGTCGAACCAGCCGCCGAAATATCCCGAGAAAATCCCGAGCAGGGTCGCGATCGTCGAGCTAACGGCAACGACCAGGATGCCAATGACAATCGACGTTCGTGCACCGTACACAATGCGCGCGTAGATATCCCGCCCGAACTGATCGGTGCCGAACCAGTACTCCGCCGAAGGC
Organism: uncultured Anaerolineaceae bacterium; assembly: GCA_964632355.1. Classification (GTDB taxonomy): domain Bacteria; phylum Chloroflexota; class Dehalococcoidia; order Tepidiformales; family Tepidiformaceae; genus JALOAP01. The sequence goes on from CAZWBW010000041.1 coordinate 21,690, forward strand.
CCCTGGAGCCGGTCGCGAACCTGTCCAACGTCCGGGTTCGCGCTGGTGAACAACCCCGGCGCAATTGCCATCACGATAAGGAGCAGGATAAACGCCGCTCCGAACGCACCAAGCGGCTTCTTGCGCAGGAAGTTCAGTACCGAACGCCGGTACCGGCTAAACCCGCTGAGTTCGGGGCGTAGCGCGTATTGTTCGAGTATCTGTGCGTCGCTCGCCATTTAGCTGTACCTGATCCTTGGGTCGAGAACGGAGTACAAAAGGTCAACTCCCAGGTTCGCGAACACGACCACCAGCGCGACCAGCACATTGATCGCCTGGATCACCGGGTAGTCGTGCTGGTTCACTGCCGAGATGTAATAGCGGCCAATTCCCGGGATGCTGTAAATCGTCTCGATGATCACCGTGCCGCCCACAACCACAGGGAGCTGGAGCCCGACGATTGTGACGACCGGGATCAACGCATTACGCATGGCGTGACGAACGATGATCGCCCGTTCGCGCAACCCCTTCGCCCATGCGGTTCGGATGTAGTCCTGCCGGAGCACCTCGAGCATGGCCGAGCGCGTGAACCGCATGACGCTCCCGGATAGGCCTGTGCCAAGGATGAGCGCCGGGAACCACATCATCTTCAGGTTCCCGATCGGGTCGTCCGTGAACTTGACATAGTTCT
>CAZWBW010000042.1:0-22153 GCA_964632355.1 uncultured Anaerolineaceae bacterium
TCCGTTACCGCCGCGGTGATGGCGGCGCCCATCACGGGGTGCTCCTCCATCGCCCGCCGTTCCTCCCGCGTGAGCGGGCCCGGCTTCCGAAGGATCTCATCGGGCACCACGATTTTGCCGAGGTCGTGGATGGGCCCACCGAGGCTCAACGCCCACAGGTCTTCCTTCGGGATCGCCAGTTCGCGACCGAGCGAGATTGCCAGCTGCGTCGCATGGTCGCTGTGGAAACGCGTGTAGCTGTCGCGGCGGTCGATCGCTTTCACCAGGTTGCGGAGCGCTCGCAGGCTGGCCAGCTTCACCTCCGGTTCGGTGCTCCCTGCGTCCAATCCGCCGACGAGCGACTGGGCGACCGACTTGTCGAGGTACATCTGCTGTTCGGCCTCGGCCACGAGGTCGCGGGGGCTCTGACCCTCGCGGAAGGTCGCCACCCCGCAACTCACACGCGTGGGTAGCCGTATCCCCGACTCGCCGGCGATCTCCATCTTTGCGACGCGCGCCCGCAGCCGTGTGATGAGCTGGCTGACCGTGGCGGCGCCCATCCCCGGGAACACTCCAACGAACTCGTCGCCGCCGAACCGGCCGAAGACGGCGGGGTCCCGAACGATGGCGCGCAGTTCGGCCGCAAACCGGCGGAGCAGCGCATCGCCCCGTTCGTGCCCGATGTAGTCGTTCAGCAGCTTGAAGTTATCGATGTCGAAATAGGCAACCGTCAGCGGCTTCCGCGTCCGCGATGCTTGCTGTACGGCCTCCGCCAGGAACTCGTCGAGGTAGCGGCGGTTCGGGCAGCCGAGCAGCGCGTCCGTATAGGCGAGCTCGCGGTAGGCCTCGGCCTGCTCAGCCGCCAGCCGCTGCTTCCGCGAGTCCACGGCCTTGTTCAGCAGGTGCCAGAACATCTCGATGCTGAACGGCTTCCCAAGGAAGTCGTCCGCACCCGCCTTCATCGCCGCCACTGCGGTGTCGACATCGATGAAGCCGGTCACCGCGAGGATCCCTGCTCGCGGGCAGAGGTCACGCGCCTGCGCGATGATCTCGATCCCGGACATATCCGGCAGGCTGATGTCAGTCGCGATGGCTTCGAATCGCGAGGAGCGCAACGCGGCGAGCGCGGCCTCGCCCGTTCGCACGAGCTCCACTTCGCACGCCTGCCGCGAGAGCACGAGTTGGACGAGTTGCCCGAGCGACGGATCATCCTCCACCACCAGCACGCGCAGTGCTTCCTCTCCGCTCTCACGAACGCCATTCATATTGAGGATTCTCGGAACCTTCCCCGGTTCCATGAGGGGAGGCGGAGCGGATTCGCTGGTGGAGGGAAGGCAATCCCCGCAGGGATCGCTACTTCGGCACGACCCAGATGCGGCCCGCGACCTGTGTGCCCATCACGATCGAGTGACCCCGGATGCAGGCGGTAACCGTCCCCCGGTAGTGCTCCACCGACTCGAGCGTTACCACTTCACCCGGCCGGATGCCTTCGCTGTCGAAAAAGCGGAGGAGCTGCTCGTCTTCTTCGAACACCCGGTCAATGATGGCCTGCTCGCCTTCCTTCATATCGGCGAGCGTCGTCCGTGGTAGCTTCTTCGGCGCACCCGGGCCCGGGATCGGATAACCGAACGGGCTGCGCGTCGGCCGGCCCAGCGCCTCGTAGAGATGGGGCTCCGTCACGTCGGAGATGCCGTGTTCCAGCAGGTGCGCTTCTTCGTACGCGCGCCACCACGGGACATGCAGCACCTCGACGAGCAGGCATTCGGCAAGCCGGTGCCGCCGCACCATCTGTTCCGCGCGGCGCAGCCCCTCCGGAGTCAGGCGGATGATCTTCTTCGAGTCCACCTCTACCAGGCCATCGCGCTGCAGCCGCTTCAGCATCCCTGCCACCGAGGGCGGCGTGATGTCCAGCCGGTCGGCGAGCCGCACGGCGATCACGTCCTGACCCTCGTCGTGGTGCATTCGATAGATCGCGGTCAGGTAATCGTCACTGGCGACGTTAGACACTTGTGGGGGTGGCATCTTGGCCCGATGGTGCCATGAACGCGCACGGAGGGCCATTTTCCCGCACCGATTTGCTGCGAAAAGGGGTTGCTCACAGGCGAGCGAGCCTCGCCAGTACCCATGTCCCGCGGCCGCGAACTGCCACCAGGAACCTACCAACTGGTAGAAAACCATCTTCCCTTGCGGTAGGTAGGGGCATAGACTATGGCACCTATTGAATTTGCGGCGAGGATTGCCATGGCTGCCAACCCGACCACCGAATCCGGCCTCGACCTCTCCTGGCTCGACCTCTACGACGAGCCAACGTCGGCCACCCCCGGCAAGAAGGGCCTGACCCTCAAAGAGATCAATCTCGGCCGGTACAGCGACGAGGAGCGCGGCGGCGGGGATATGACCCCGCGCCTGCGCGGCGTACACCCACGACCCAACGCCCAGCGCTTCGGCCCGAACTACCAGTCGAAGGCTGACGTGTGGTCGGAAAACGTGATGATGCTCTACGAGGAGGCTGTCCAGCGGCAGTGGTCCTCGGCGCGCGACATCCCGTGGGACACCCTCGAAGAACTCCCCGACGAGATCGAGCGGGCCATGTGCCAGCTCTGCACCATGCTCACCGAAGTCGAGTTCATCGCGGGCGACGTCCCGGGCCAGTGGATGCCCTTCGTTAGCTCGCAGGACTTCGAAGCCGGCCTCTTCCTGATGACCCAGATCATGGACGAGGCCCGCCACACCGATGTCTTCCGCAAGCGCGCGCTGGCCAACGGCGGCGGCCTGCTCGCACAGGGCGCCAACCTCGGGCTTCGAACGCTCATCGAAGCGCGCGACTTCACCGAGATGTCGGTCCTCATGCACATCCAGGCCGAAGGCTTCGTGCAGTCGATGTTCCGGATGGGCGAACTCATCGGCCAGACCGACGCCGACAAGCGCATCTTCCGCATGAGCGCCCAGGACGAATCCCGCCACCTTGCGTTCGGCGTCATGCACCTGAAGTACGTGCTCGATACCCAGCCCGAACGCCGCGAAGAGATCCACCACTACCTCGACAAGGCCGAGGGCGATGCGGCGGGCGGCGGTTCCGGCGACGTCACCTTCCCGCCCGTGTTCGAATCCCTCTGCATCCTGCTCGGCGGCGGCGTCGACAAGTTCGACGAAGGCGTGCAGAAGTTCCTGGTCCTTCGCAAGCGCCAGATCAACGAGTACCTCCACCGGCTCGAAGTCGCCGGTCTCGGCGATCGCCGCCAGCGCGTTGGCCCCCTCTTCGCGCAGTTCGTCGATCCCGAATAGCGCACATGTCACGGCCCCGGTTTGATGCCCGGGGCCGTGTTCCCATTCCCCAAGGGTGAGGTGATCCATGTCCACGACCGAGGCGTTGGCGAGGATGGCCCGGCAACAGTCCACGAACGTCGAAATTCCCGAGGAAGCGCGCGACAAGGCCCGCGAGCTCGGCTGGGAAGACGGGCTTATCGAGCTCGCCATCAGCAAGGGCCACACGCTGCAGGAGGTCTGGCAGGCCCTCCGCGCCGGCGTTAGCGGCGAGCAGGCGAAACAGTTCCTCTCCGGCGGCCAGGTGGTGCGCCCCGACCTGCGCTGGATGCACGTTCCCACCGAATGGGGCATGCGCGTCCGCGCCTCGAACCCGGAAATGGGCCTCACCCTCGGCGACCTCCAGGTCGGTACCTACGGCGATGTCCCGGACATCTGGCCGAACCGCTCGGAAATCGCCCGCGGGTCCCATCCGAATCCCATCGTCGAAGACATGGGCTACACCATCTTCGAAAAGGCGATCGTCTGGGCCGACTGCGTCGTGCCGCTGTACGAAGAGGCCATCCGCGATCGTTGGGCCCCCGCGACCGACCTCCGATGGAATTCACTCGAGGCGCTGCCGGAAGACACCGAGAAGGCCGTCTGCCAGCTCATGACCGAGCTCAGCGACCGCACCTACTTCCAGGGTTCGCTGATCAGCTCGTGGCTCCCCGAAATCAGCTACGGGTACCTCGAACTCAAGCTTTTCCTCTCCACCGTCATCTACGACCTCGCGAAGATGACCGAGGCCTTCCGCAAGCGCGCCCTTTCGAACGGCGGCGGGCTCGGGCTCCAGGCGCCTACCGATTACATGCGCGCCGCGAAGGAATCGCGATCCTATCCGGAGCTGATGGCGATCCTGTTCGTGCAGGACAGCACGCTCCTCACCTTCTTCAAGAACGGGCATCTCTTCGCCCAGAACCAGCTCGAACGCGATCTCTACGCGCTCTGCGCCCGCGACTACCAGCGGCTGATCGACTACCAGGTCGAGCGCCTGAAGCACTTCCTCTTCAAGATGCCCGAGCGCCGCATGGAGCAGAATCTCTACTTCAACAAGGCCGAGCACCGGCTGGCGAAAGACTGGAACGATGCAGTCGTGCGCGAACCACTCGCGATCTTGCTTGGCGGCGGCCGCGAGAACATCGACGCCGGCATGGCGAAGCTCAAGGAGTTCCGCAAGCTCCAGATCAACGAATACGTGGAAAACCTGAAGAAGGCGACGTTCGAACGAAACAACCTGAACGGACGCTTCCAGGATTTCCTGTCCTGACGATTCGCCCGTAGACAATTGACCGGGCCGCTGCACGATCAGCGGCCCGGTCCTGCGCCGGGCGAGAATTAAGGCCCTGGGTACTACCTCGTGAGCACGCTACACCATAGGAATGCAGGGCCAGGTGCCATTCCTGCATCCAGGTCTACCTACTCGGGGTTCGGCTACCATGTTTCCTAGAGCATCCGGAAAGGTGCGCAACACAGTCTTCCTTGTGCCGCTGGTGGCCCTTCTCGTCGCCCTCGGGATAGCTGTCGCCGAGCGTTCTTCCGGGCCGCGTAACGTTGTGGCATTGGACAGGATTGATCAGAAGGCACCCGAAGGCTATGCAGCCGATCCAGTACCTCCGACACCGAAGCAGTGCGAGGATTTCAGCCGGCTCGCCCCGCTGATGTACGAGACCATTCGCGCGGACATTGGAGAACGGGTGTCGGACCTGGGCGAGAAGACTGCGTTGATCGCTCAGCTTGATGCGGCCCGCGAGCGGTCAGATAGCTGGCTCGCCAATGGCTGCCCCCCCGACCCCGTGGTCGGCGTTTACCCATCGCTGGAGAAACAAGGCGACTTTGCGTTCCGCCTCTTGGACTGGCCCTCTCCGTCGCAGAACATTACGTTCGCCTGGCCATAGCCGAAAGGGGCACACACGCGAAAGCGCCCCCTCCATCGCGGAGGGGGCGCTTGTCTATCTGAACGGCGCGAATTCAACTGCCGATGATGACCATCGCAAGCCGCCGCAGTAGCCCGAGGCGCTCGGCCGGGACACGGTTTGCGCGCGCGGCTCGTGCATCGGCCCGCAGTTCCGCCAGCGCGCGGTGGTGCGAAGCTGCCCGCCGCACCCATTCCGGCTCCACTTCGCCCGGGTGAACGAACCGCCCATAGTTCACGTACGCGAGGTCCTCGAGGTGGGCTAGCTGGTTCCCAAACACGGTGTTCTCCAGTTCAACTCAGGCTAAGGGCGGCAATGGAGGCCGTCCGTTTCGCCGTCGGAAAAGCAGGATTGGCTTCGCGCGAGGAGATTCGCCGGTGTTCCCGCGGTCCAGCTCGCGCTGCGTGATCGCATCTCGCGTAAGCCAACCAGGATATGGTTCGCTGATGTGAGGCGCCCTGCGGCGGCTCGAAAGAATCGCAATATGCGGCGACGTTGTAGTTACGAGATACAGCACGGTTCCGTTCCTCCTGTAGTGCTGCGAGTTCTCCCTGCCGTATATTCGAAAACTCGACAGGGCTGTCCACGTATTCAGCGGTCGGCACATCGCTGACTATGCGTGATACCAGGGCACAGCTCCGCTAGACGGTACTGCGACCAGCGATTTCGAGACAAATGAGTGGACGTGCGAGGGAAACAAAAACGCCGTACCACTCACGGTACGGCGTGACAGCCGGTCTACCGGAGCAGTCCTCTAGCGGTTTTGTCCCCTGCGAATGTCGGTGCGCACAAGCTTCGCAACCTGGAACATTGACTGCCTCCGGCGGAAGACTCCGCAACGAGTAGTGAAAGAAACTACGGGCAGTCCACCTGTGCTGTCAACCCACTACAGCAGACATTTTCCCGGAACTGTGATCTCCTTCACATACACGAAGCGAACCCCGGGATTTCCCCGGGGTTCGCCGAACACTGGTGCTTCGTCTTGCGGCCGGGCCGCTACTCGATTGGGCCACACGCCAGCAGGCGGTCGTCGTCGATGTCGTCGTCGTCATCATCGTCGTCGTCGAAGTCGTCGCCGACGATTGCGACCACGTAGTTCCCGCTCTGCAGCTCCTGGATACCGACAGGCGCGGTCTCGGTGAGGTCGTCATCGTCGTCGAGGTCGATATCGTCCAGGTCCCAGCGCGGTTCGCCGCTGATCGTGTCGCACGCGCCTTCCCAGATGCCTGCTTCGAACTCGTCGTCGTCATCATCGTCGTCATCGTCATCGCGCGGGGGCACGTACCCCGACGCGTCGATGCCGAACGTCACGCGCACCCGGTTCGCACCCTCGGCCCTGATCTCGGCTGTGCCCGAAACTCCAGAGGCGTTCACTTCCGCGAGCGTCACCGTAATCGAATCCACGCCGCCCCCGCCGGCCGATGTCGGCGCTTCGGTCGGAGCCTGCGTGGCGGTGCTCTGTGGTGTGTCCTGCACCTGGCCAGCGCGTTCCGTCACTTCGTCGCGGACGTCGTCGATGCGGTCGGTGGCGCTACTGCCGTTGTCATCGTCGTCGCACGCGGCCAGCGCGAAAGGCAGGACTGCCACCAGGGCAGCCGTGAATATCCAGTTTTTCAGCATCGATCCTCCGTCGGGATACCCCGCAGTTCCACGCTAGCCGACGGTAGCCCGTCCGCGGACTACCACGGCCGGAGGCGACGCTTCGGTTCCGTTACAGCACTACGCCGGCGACTGCCAGTCCTTGAACCCGTACCGCTGGCTCGGCCCGGCCACGATGATTTCGTAGATGCCGATGCCCTCGCGATTGGCGGCCTTTGCCAGCGAAACGGTCTGCACGTGGAGGTTTTGCATCGGGTCTTCCTTCGAAAGGTCGTACTCCACGCCATCGACCACGTCTTCGCCGACCCACATGCCGTGGCCCCACGTCGGTTCGCCGTACCCGAGTCCCTTCATCAGGAAGTGGTACAGCGGCTGGAGGGTGATTTCGAGCGGCTCCCCCTCTGCCGGCTCGAGCGTCAGCCGGGCGCTCGAAATCCAGCGCGTCCCCTTCTGGAATTCCAGTTCGTTGTTCACCCGGCAGTGCGTCTCCGTTGCATCGGGGTAGAGCGTGAGGATCGAGCCCGCTTCGTGCCAGCGCGAACCGTCCGGGTTCTCCGAGACCGTGAACAGCGTGCACAGGTCTTCGAAGTTGAGCGGCGCCCAGTTCCAGAAGAACGTGGGTGGTTCCTTCGGCGGTGCCCCGCGCGGGTCCCGGCCTCCCACGTTGCGGATGCCCCACGAACGGTCCCGCGACCCCCACCACTGGCCCGGCGCCACCTCGATCCGGGTGCCGTCCACGGTAATCGCGCCGCTCCAGCTCCCGTGCTGCGTCATGCGCGTGTAGTCCATCGTGATGGGCCCGCGCCGGTGGAAGTACGGCTCCTCGCTCGGCAGCGACCGTGCGTCGAACAGCAGGTCCGCCTCTATCCCGAAGTCGTTCTTCGCGACCGTAACGCGGAGCTTGCGCAGCGGTTCGACGACCTCCACGCGAATCGGGCCGACCTGCGTATCCAGCCGGTCTGGCCCCAGCCGCTTCGAAGCCCGCACCGTGCGCTGCTTCCCGTTGCGCACCACGCTGAACGCGGCATCGAACACCCCGAGATTGGGGTACAGGCCCATCGCGACGCCGAAGTACACCTCGCCGTCGCGCCGGTATCCGTTGAAGAAGTAGCGGTCGTAGAAGTTCCGATCGGTCGTGAAGACGGTCGCGATCGGATACGGGGTCTGGTGGATCAGATAGTCATCGGCCGGTGTCAGCATCTCCTTCGCTCGCCCCACTGAGGTGGCCCGACTCTACCCGCACCGGCACCGGCCGCCAACCCTCAGTGTTCTCCGAGCGACTTCTCGTACACCTCGGCCATGCCTTCGAGCACCACGTCGGCAAGCTGAAGGATGTTCTCCAGCGCCTCCACAGCCTCCTCGGTGCTCAGTTCCGATTCCCCGGCGATCTGCGACGCCGCCTCTTCAACCGACCGGCGCAGGTTGTTGAACGTTCCCACCGCAGCGGTCAGCCCCACGCCGGCCTGCACCAGCATCCGGCCGTATTCGCGGCCGATCGTGCGCGCGTCTTCGGTAAAGCGTTCCCGCTTCGTCCCGCTCGAGACATACCGCGCAAACAGGTCGACGAGCTGCCTGCCCAGCAGCCGCAGCCTGTCTCGCACATCTTCCGGAAGCCCTTCGAGCGCCGCGGCGTAGCTCTGGCGCCGCCGGCCAAGCTGACGCTTCACCCGGGCCAGCGCGATCTCGCTAATCCGGTCGGTGTCCCGCCCGGACGTCTGTTGCTGACCGCTCACCAGCCGCCGCAGGTCTTCTTCGAGAATGCGCCGGTGTCCGCCGCCGGTCCGGTAGGAGCGGACCTCCCCGGCGTCGGCCCACCGCCGCACGGTCGATTCGCTCACGCCAAGCAGCTCACTGGCTGCACGAAGGGTTAGCCACCGTTGCCTGGGGACTTCCGGTTCACTCACCACCAAACCTCCCAAATCGCCCCAAGCATTCCAATTCTGACCAGCCGCGTCAACTGCGCGGGTCTCGCCGGCCGCGTTCGCGCCGCATCTCCGCCAGCCGCCGGATGACGTCGTCGCCGAACTTCAGCCGCAGCCCGGCGACCGTTTCGGCCAGCTGGTCCGCTTCGAGCGTTTCGCCCAGGCGGAGCTGCCTCGCCCGCTCCTGCAGGTTCGTCGCGCCCATGCCGATGAGCCGCACGGGGCGATGCTCGTGCTCGCGCCACGCTCGCTCGAACAGCGTGACCGCCGCGTCGTACAGCTCATCCGCGAGGTCGATCGGCACCCGCGACGTCCACGACCGGGTGAGGGTTTCGAACGGCGGAAACCGCAACTTCAGCACCACCGTTCGCGCACTTTTCCCCTGCTTCGAAAGGTCTGTGGCGATGCGCTCGGCCTGGCCCCGCAGCACCGCGCGCAGCCGGTCGCCGTCCGCTTCGTCGACCGCGAAGGTGATTTCGCGGCTGACCGATTTCGCCTCGGCGCGGCCCGCGAGCACGGGTGCATCAAACCGCCCGTGTGCCCGTTCGTGCAGTTCGATCCCGTGGCGCCCGAACTTCGCTTCCAACGCCGAGACCGGCACCTTCGCGAGGTCGCCGATGGTGCGCAGCCCCAGCTTTGAAAGCGCCTCGGCCGTTTTCGGGCCGATCATCGGGAGGTCGCGGAGTGGCCGCGGCGCGAGGAAGGCTGCCTCCTCGCCGGCCGGCACAACGACCAGCCCGTCCGGTTTCCCGGCGTCGCTCGCCACTTTCGAGACCAGCTTGTTCACCGAAATCCCGACCGATGCGGTGATGCCGATCTCTTCGCGCACTCGCCGCTTGATCTCCCGGGCGATGTGTTCCGGCGTTCCGTGCAGCAGTTCGCTCCCGGCCACGTCGAGGTAGGCTTCGTCCGCGCCGGCGGGTTCGACGACCGGGGTGTAGTCGCGCAGGATCTCGTGGAACCGCCGGGAAGCCGGCGCGTAGTACGCGTAGTCCGACTCGAGGTACACGCCGTGCGGACAGAGTTGCCGCGCTCGCGCGACCGGCATCGCCGACCGCACGCCGAACTGGCGAGCTTCGTAGCTGCAGGTGTTCACCACGCCGCGGGGCCCGAGCCCGCCCGCGACGATGACCGGGCGACCTCGCAGTTCGGGCCGCCGCAGCAACTCCATCGACACGAAGAACGCGTCGAGGTCAACGTGCAACACGGTCGCCTTCACGCCATCAGCGTACTCCGCCCGGTGCGACATCCGGTGTCATGTACGGCAGCACAAAGCCCGGCACTGGGCCGGGCTCGGTATTGTTTGGTCCGCTCTGGTTGGGTGACTAGCGGCGAGCTCGCTCGCGTTCCCGCGCTTCGCTGCGAAGCTTCTTCTTGAGAAGCTTCCGCGCGCGAGCCGCTTCCTTGCGCTTCCGCTTCACGCTTGGCTTCTCATAGTGTTCGCGGCGCCGAGCCTCGGACAGGATGCCGTCGAGCATCACCCGCTTGTTGAAGCGCTTCAGTGCAGCTTCGAACGGCTCGTTTTCGCCTACGATAACTTCGGCCAGTGCGTCTCACCCACCTTCCTGCGGCACGGATTCGCCCACGAAGGGCCCCGCAGACGATTTACCGTACCACACGATCGCCGGATTCTTCGAATTTCTTCCGTGTTCCGCTGGCACCGCGCCTCGATTGCCTGCGTGGTCGCGCTACATGCCTTGCTCCCTTCGTTGCGTCCCCGCAATGGGCCACCGCGTAGCCTGAAACGTACCCGGGGCTCCGGGCGAGTGAGTTATGCCTGATCGAACAGCTCTCGGTATCGATATCGGCGGCACCGCCATCAAGGCGGGCGTCGTGAACCTCAAGACCGGCGAGGTTGTGGGGAAGCGGCTGAGCGCCGACACCCCGGAGGCCCGCACGCCCGAAGCCATGGCCGAAACCGTCGCGAAGCTGGTGAAACGCGGCGCGGTGAGCGAAGCGCCGCTTTGCGGCATCGGCTTTCCCGCCGTCATCAAGCACGGCGTCGTCACCACGGCCTCGAACATCGATGAATCCTGGCTCGGGGTGAACGCCGCCGAAGCCTTCGGCGACGCCATCGGGCGGCCGGTCGCCGTCCTCAACGATGCCGACGCCGCCGGCATCGCCGAGGTTCGCTTTGGCGTCGGGCGCGGCGTGCCCGGAGTCATCGCCATGATCACGCTGGGGACCGGCATCGGCACTGCGCTGCTCGTCGAAGGCACGCTCGTCCCAAACAGCGAGCTCGGCCACTTCAAGCTCAACGGCAAGGAGGCCGACGACCTCGCATCCAACCGCGCGCGGGAAGAACTCGACCTTGGCTGGGATAGGTGGGCCAAGAACATCGAGGAGTACTTCGAAGCGCTCGACCGCCTCATCTGGCCGGACCTGATCATTGTCGGCGGCGGCGTGAGCGCCGAACCCGAGAAGTTCCTGCCGTACATCCGGGTGCGGCCCGCGGTCGTCGCCGCCACATTGGGGAACGACGCCGGGATCATCGGCGCCGCGCTCTACGCCGCCGAGGCTCAGAAGAAGCCGACGCGGGTTCGCGGACCCTACGCGCTCGCCGACAGCTGATTCGCCACCACTTCCTGCGTTCGTCGAACGTTCGCTATCGGTACTCCAGGTACTTGCGACCTTCCCATTGGCCGGCTGGTTGCCAGTCCGGGTCGTCGCGGGTCCGGCGGCCACGCCACTGCCCGGCGGGTTGCCACCCCGGCTCCTCGCGGAAACGCCTGCGAACGTCGGGGTTCCCCGCCTCGCCGTGATGCACACCGTTCTCGAGGCGCCGCCGGGCCGGAGAAGAAGTTCGGCGTGTGCGGTGTTCGACGTCGGTCATCCCGTGGCTCCCTCCTGTGCCTATGGTAGGCGCGCTGACCTCGCCGAACCGTCGCCTGCCGCAACAGGGGCCACCCCTTCGCATTTCGCCCCCGCCCACGCACCATCACCGGCGAACGTTCCGCCGCACCGCGCTATCCTCTGGCCATGGCGACGATTGCCGTCATCGGCTCTGGTGCTGTCGGTTCCTACTACGGCGCACTCCTCGCACGTGCCGGGCACGATGTTCGCTTCCTCATGCGCCGCGACCTCGAAGCCGTGCGCGCCCGCGGTCTCGATATTCGAAGTCCCAACGGCGACTTCGTCCTCGAACACGTCAGCGCGTTCGGCGCCCCTGCAGAGATCGGTGTCACCGACTGGGTCATCTGTTCGCTCAAGACCACCGCCCTCGACGACGCCCCGCGCCTTATCGCCCCCTGCTTCGGGCCGAACACGCGAATCGTCGCGCTGATGAACGGTCTCGGCGTCGAGGAGCAGCTCGCGGCCCACTTTCCGAAGGAGCGCATCTTCGGTGCGATGGCCTTCGTCTGCATCAATCGCGGCGAACCCGGCGTCGTCCATCACCTGAGGTACGGGCGCGTGACCATCGGCCACCTCGCCGACGACCCCGCCGAGGTCGCGGACCTCGAAGCCCTGCTCCGCTCCGGCGGGATCGAAGTCACGGCTGCTCCGAACCTTCGCTACGCTCGCTGGGAAAAGCTCTGCTGGAACGTGCCCTTTAACGGGCTCAGCGTGGCCGCCGGTGGCGTCGGCACCGAAGCCATCATGACCGACCGGCCGCTCCGCGAGACCGCCGAGCGCGTCATGCGCGAAGTCGTTTCGGTCGCGAATGCCGACCTTGCCGAGCGTGGAAGTGACGCTCGCCTGGACCCGGGCCACATCGTGGAGACACTCTTCGCGCAGACCAACACGATGGGCGACTACCGCACGAGCATGGTGCTCGACTTCGTGCACGGCCGTGAACTCGAGGTCGAAGCCATCCATGGTGCGGTGACGCGGCGCGCCGCCGAACTGGGGACACCGGCGCCATCGATCGCCACCCTCTACGCGCTCGTTCGCGCGGCCGATCGGCGCCGGCGCGGGCTGCTGCCGGTGATTCAGCCCGGCTAACGTTGCAATGTCATCGTCATCCTCGCTCGCAGACCTATCTCTCCCGTGCAAGCTACCTCAGCTACCGTAGTCCGCGGGAGGCAGGTGCATGAATTCGTCCAATGACCCGGCGGAGCCGGGGGTGACTATTGCGATCGGCGCCGAGGTGCATGGCCCCGATGGCAAGCTCGGCCATGTGGAGCGCGTCATCGTCGACGCCGACAGCGACCGGATTTCCGAAATCGTCGTGAAGCACGGCTTTCTCTGGGGCAACGAGCGGGTGGTCCCGTTGAGCCACGTCCAGCGGAGCGACGGTTCGGTCCTCTACGTCGACATCGACGAAGAGCAGTTCAAGGAGTGCGACGGGTTCGATCCCGGCCGCTACCGCGACCCCGACCCGGACTACAGCGGCCCGCCCGGGTTCAACCGCGAATCTGGCGTGAACTTCCCGTATGAGCAGGCGGTCGCGCGCGGACCGCTTTTGTTCTACGCCGCGGGCAAGCCGATGGGGTACCCGGGTGGCGAACCCGTGCCACCGGAGTCGGAGGGCGAAAATATCGGCACGACCCTGCCCTCCATCAAAGCAGGAGACCCCATCCTCGATCGCTCGTTCCAAAAGGTCGGCGAGGTCGCCGACTTCGAAGTGAACGAAGAGGGATTCCCCATGCGGCTCGTCGGGCGAAAGGGTCGCGTGTTCCGCAGCGAAGCCGAACTCCCCGTCGAGTGGATCCAGGACCTCACCGACAAGGGGGTCCTGTTGAATGTCGATCGTTCGGAAGTCGAGCGACTTGGGCTCGACTAGCCCGGCCGGCGGCGGATATCGCACGGGCGCCCGCAAGGTTCAACGCGCCTCGCCGGTCCACGAATCGCGCCGTTCGAGGGAGCGCCTACCCGGATCGGGTATCGTGCTATTAGTGATCAGGCGAGTATCTTGCCTTGGCGAACGCCGTTCGGATATTTCCCGGGCGAGTGACAGCAGTCACGTGTCGTCCGGTAAGGGGATGTCCGTATGGGCTGTTTGACGCGTCCGTTCACAATGGTGCCGGGACGGGCTCAAGGGGGGGAAGGATCTGATGCACCGAGCAGCGCAATGAGTCGGGACGCCATGCCGCGGGATGCGGCCGACGAACTGAGCGCCCTGCGTCGCGAGTTCCACGACTTCCTGCAGTACCTTCCCGATGCGCTCGTCGAGGTCGACCTCGCGTCCATGCGCCTCGTGTACGGCAACCGCATGGCCGCCATCCTGCTTGGCTACGAGGAGGGCGAACTCGCCGGCCTCAACCCCACTGAGGTCCTGAGCGAAGAAAGCCTGGCCCTCGTGCTTTCCATGCACGCCGCCAACATGGCTCGCATGGCCCCCGGAGAGCGATACGAGCGCACCGGGCGCCAGGACCTCTTCGAAGTCCGCCTCCGCCGGAAAGACAACACCTGGTTCGACGCCGAGGTCCAGGGTTCGTACGTTCTGACGCCCGAAGGCAAGCCGATTCGCGTCCGGTTCATCTTCCGCGACATAACTCAGCGAAAGCAGGCCCACGCCGAGCTCCGCCGGCACGAAGAGCGCCTGCGACACTTCGCGGCCAATGCGCCCGTCGTCCTGTTCGGTGTGGACGCCAGCGGGGCGGTGTCACTGCTCGAAGGCCGGATGCTGTCGCGGGTGGGGATCGACCCGGACCAGGTGCGCGGCCAAAACTTCTTCGAACTCCCCGCGCCGGAGTCGCTCAAGCGCACGGTTCGCCGCGCGCTCGATGGCAACTCCGCCTCGATGCGCCTCGAGTACAACGACCACTTCTTCGATGTCTATGCCGAACCCCTGCGCGGCGAGGATGGCACGGTCGAAGGGGTCGCCGCTGTCGCCACGGATGTCACCGGCATCGCTCGCGCCGAAGCTGCCCTTCGCCAGGCCCAGAAGATGGAGAGCCTCGGCCTGCTCGCCGGCGGCGTTGCGCACGACTTCAACAACATCCTCACCACCATCCTCGGCATCGCCGATCTGCTGAAACGCGCCGACCTTCCCGAGGAGGACGCCGAACGCCTCAAGGTGCTCGAACGTGCGGCCTACCGCGGCGCGGAAATCACGCAACGGCTCCTCGCGTTCGCGCGTGGTGGCGTCGAACGGGTAGAGACGTTCGACCTGCGCGACGTGCTCGGGGATATTGCTCGGCTCGCCGGGCCGTCGCTCCCGAAGACCACGGAACTCAAGCTCGAACTCCCGGACCAACCGGTCCGCGTCGAGGGAGACCCGACCCAGCTCCACCAGGCCATCCTGAACATGGTCCTCAACGCCCGTGACGCTCTACAGGACCGGGACGGGCGCATTCGCCTCGCGCTTTCGGGCGGCCGCGATGCCGCCACCATCGAAGTCGAGGACAACGGCCCAGGCATGGACCAGCAAACTCAGCTGCGGCTATTCGAGCCGTTCTTCACCACGAAGCCCAAGGGCGCCGGCACGGGACTCGGCCTTTCGATCGCCTACGGTGTCGTGCAGGCGCACGGCGGTACCATCTCCGTGCACAGCCGCCTCGGCGAAGGCACCCGGTTCGCGATTCGGCTCCCTATCGCCGAATAAGCCCCCGCCGATCCGCTTCCTCGAGCACATCGACCACGTTCGTCGCCGCGCCCTTGCGGATGCTGTCCGTGACGGTCCAAAACGTGATCGCACCGGGCTTCGAATGGTCCGGCCGCAGCCGCCCGACCAGCACCTTGTCGGTTCCCGCGGCATCCATCGGCGTCGGGTATGTTTCCGATGTAGGGTCGTCCATCATCGTGATCCCCGGCCCCGACGAAATCAGTTCCCGCGCCTCCTCGATGCTGATCGGCCGTTCGAACTCGGCCCACACCGACATCGCGTGCCCAAAGAACGTCGGGATGCGAACGCAGGTCGCGCTCACGCCCACGTCGGGCGCGTGCAGGATCTTGCGCGTTTCGTTCGCCATTTTGAGCTCTTCCTTCGTGTAGCCGTCGTCGGCGAACAGGTCGATCTGTGGCACGGCGTTGAACGCGATGTCCCGCTTCTGCGTGCCAGATGGCTCGCGCCGCCCCTCGAGCGCCGCTCGCGTTTCGGCCTCGAGCCCCTCTACAGCGGCAGCGCCGGCGCCGGCCACCGCCTGGTACGTGCTCACCACCACCCGCTTCAGCGGATTCACGCGGTGGATCGGGTTGAGCGCCATGACCATCGGCGTCGTCGTGCAGTTCGGCTGGCTCACGATGCCCTTGTGCCACTCCAGGTCCTCCGGGTTGATCTCCGGGATGACCAGCGGCACGTTCGGGTCCTGCCGGAAGGCACTCGAGTCGTCGATCACGAAGCAGCCCTTCTCGGCGGCGATAGGCGCGTACTGCTTCGACGCAGACCCCGAAGCCGACAGGAACACGATGTGGTCGTCGGCAGTGAAGCTTTCGGGCGTCGTCTCTTCGACCGTGACTTTCGTCCCGCGAAACTCGACGACCTTGCCGGCCGAGCGCTTTGTCGCCAGCAGGCGCAAACGATTCACGGGGATGCCCCGCTCGTCGAGGATCTTGAGGAACTCGCGGCCCACCAGTCCGGCGCCGCCTACCACGGTGATGTTGTACGCGTCCACAGGAGCTCCAGCGGAAGTAATGCAGTTATGGTAGGCCGACCGTGCCGAAGGATCGAAGTGGGCCGCTACATAACTTCCTGCCGGGTTACGCGCTCCACTGGAGGGCGAGGTTCACGAGCGTTCGCACGCTGTAGCCGCTGGCGCCCTTCGTCACCCACCCCTTGTCCTTGTCCGACATGTCGACGCCGGCGATGTCGAGGTGGACCCACGGCGAGCCATCGGTGAACGCCTCGAGGAACTTCGCACCCGTGATGGTACCGGCACCGCGCGTCCCGACGTTCTTGATGTCCGCGACGTCGCTCTTTAGCAGGTCGTCGTACTCCTTGAACATCGGGAGCCGCCACGTCTTCTCACCGGCCGCGGCTGCCGCCTTCTCCACCTTGGTCGCCAGCTCGTCGTTGTTGGTCAGCACTGCGAAGCAGACGTCGCCAAGCGCGATCGAGACCGCACCGGTCAGCGTGGCCACATCGACGATGTGCTGTGCGCCGAGTTCCTTCGCGTAGCAGATGGCATCGGCGAGTACGAGCCGGCCTTCCGCGTCGGTGTTCAGGATCTCGATCGTCTTACCGTTCATCGCCGTGACCACGTCGCCCGGTTTCGAAGCGCCGCCGCCCGGCATGTTCTCGGTGCAGGGCGCCACGGCCACCACGTTCACCTTCGGCTTCAGCGCTGCGATGGCCTGCATCGCCGCGATGACCGACGCCGCGCCCGTCATGTCGGCTTTCATCGCCTCCATGCCGGCCGCGGGCTTGATGCTGATCCCGCCCGTGTCGAACGTGATGCCCTTACCGACGAACGCGAGGTCGTAGCCGTCGCCGTCGCGGCCGCGGTACGAGATGCGCACGAGCTTCGGGGGCTGGTGGCTGCCCTTCGCCACCGAAAGCAGCGAGCCCATGCCCTTGCGCTCCATGTCCTCGCGCTCGAGTACCTCGATCTCCAGCCCTTCCGCGCTGTTCACCATCGCCGTGGCGCGCGCGGCGAGTTCGGTTGGCGTCAGGTGGTTCGAAGGTTCGTTCGCGAGGTCGCGCGCGAAATTCGCCGCTTCCGCCAGTACCCGGCCGCGCTCTACCGCGGCGCTGATCGCCTCGACCTTCGACTGGTTCTGCTCCACGATGCTGAGTTCGGCGATCTCGGCCTTGTCGTCGTTGTTGTTCGACTTCGCCTTGTGGCGGTCGAACCGATACGTCCCCAACAGCGCACCCTCGGTGATCGCCTGCGCGCAGGCAGCCGGGTCGAGCCCCGCGATGCCGGCGCCATGAACGATGGTCGCCACGCGCGAAACGCCGGGCCTCCGCACGTACCGCAGCACGTTCGCCGACAGGTTCCGCACCGCATCGATATCGAAGTCCTCCCGCTTGCCAAGGCCCGCCACGACGACGCGGGGCGCCGGGATCTTTCCGAATGTGTGGATGGTGACGAACTCGCCGCTCTTGCCGCGGAGGTCGCCGAGCTCGATCAGCTTCGAAATGGCGCCATCGAGTGCACGGTCCATGGCTCCAGTCGCGCCACCGGGCGACGCAACGCCTTCGAACAGGTTGACGATGACCACGTCGGCTTGGAATTGGGTGATGTCGCCAGCGGTTACGCGAATGTCCACCGTGTTGTGACCTCCGGGTGCGATTCGTATCTCGCGGGCGAGTGTAGCCGCCCCCCTTCGAGCCGGGCAAAAAGCTTTGTGAATCCGCCGCCGGTGCGTGAAGTTGTGACCACGGTGCTCTCTTGATAGGTTCGCTTCCAGGCCCGGTGCGTCACGCCTTCGGTGCGCCACCGGGTCGGCGGAGGAAGGACGCTCATGGTTGCCCTCGAACGCAGCGGGTTTCGCCGGCGCGTCGCCGAATGGTGGCGCGTAACCGAGCGCGTGGGCGTCCACGAGGCGGTCATCGTCGTCGCCTCGTTCCTTATCTACTTCGCTGTTCGCGGCATGGTCGTCGACCGCGCCGGGCAGGCCATGGTCAACGCGTTCAACCTGATCGCGCTCGAACAGCAACTCGGGATCTATTGGGAACTGCAGATGCAGTCCTGGATTCTCGATAGCTACCCGGCGATCAAGGCCATGAACTGGGTCTACTTCTGGGGCCACATGCCGCTGGTCATCGTGTTCGCGGTGTGGCTCTGGGTCTGGCACCGCCAGGCGTACACGCTGGTGCGCAACGCCTTTCTCGCCTCCGGCGCCATCGCCGTCGTCATCTATGCCACGTTCCCCGTGGCGCCTCCGCGGCTCGTGCCGTTCGCCGGCTTCGTCGACACCATGGCGCTGTTCGACCGTGTCGGCTATAACGCCCAGGAAGTGAGCGCCTTCGTGAACCCGTTCGCGGCTGTGCCGAGCCTGCACTTCGGCTGGTCGTTGCTGCTGGGCGCCGTCATCGCAAAAGTCGCCAGCAACCCACTGATGCGGGCTGCTGGCGTGCTCTGGCCGGTCGCGATGTTCTTTTCGGTGGTGATGACCGGCAACCACTTCATTCTCGACGCGGTTGCCGGCGGTATCGTTTCGTTCGCCGGTTTCGGCATCGCCTATGCCATCCACCGGGTGCTCAAAGCGAGGAGAGAGGGGCTCAGCGTCCCGGTCCGCGCCGAGCCCTGAATCGAGCTGGCGGTTCGCTAGCCGCCGTAGTGGACGCCGACTTCCTTCAGCGTGAGCGGCTCACTTTCGCGCCGGACGCCCGCTTCGACCACCTCGCCGATGACGACCGAGTGGTCGCCCACATCGAGGATGTTGCGGACTTCGCATTCGAACCAGGCCGGCGCCTCGACGATGATCGGCGCGCCCGTGGTCTTGGTCTCGAACTCATAGCCGCCGAGCGTGTTGCCCTCGGGCTCGACGTGCTTGAAGTACGCGAAGGCGATGTCCTTCTGCCCGGTCCCCAGCACGCTAATCGCGAACTTCCCGGTCGCCTTCAGGCGGTCGTACGTCTCAGTGCCGCCCTTCACGCCCACCGCCACGATCGGCGGCTGGAACGACGCCTGGGTGATCCAGTTGACCGTCGAGGCGGTGGCCTGCTGGCCTTCGCCCACGCCAAGTACGAACAGCCCGTACGGGATCATGCGGAGCGCAGTCTTCTTTGCCTGCTCGTCCATGCCTGCCTCCTGGGAATGATGCAGTGAGGATGGCGCGTTTCGGGTGCGCCCCGCAACCCGTCAGCTCCGGGACTGGAAGATCGGCATCGGGCCCAGCGCCGCGAAGATCTCGATATGCAACTCGTCGAGTTTGCCGGCCCACTGCGCCCAGGTGCCCCGTGCATACTGCGCCTCGGGGCTGGCCAGCGCCTGCTGCACCGCTTCCGCGTCCGCGAAGATGAGCATCGCGAGCAACGTGCCCCCCGCCGTTCGGCCGGCGCGTACTCGCGTCACCCCCGGGATCTGGCCCGCGTCGCGCAGGTGCACCTCCCGGAACCAGCGTTCGAAGCGCTCCGACTCCTCCGGGAGCGGCTTCGCACGAACAAGGAGGAAAGGACGGCCGTCGTTCACTCTCCCTCTTCTTCCTTCAGCAGCGCCAATACCAGGTCGAGACTCGGGCCCAGCGGGTACCGGCTATCGACAACCACCACCGGCACGCTGAACGGCTGCGCCCTCCCTTTCATCATCTCATGAACCTTCAGGTCCGCCTCGGACCACCCTTCCCGTGGGCGGCACAGCCGCTCTCGCACGGTCTCCTCGGGGGCCACGACACGTACCGCCACCAGCGGCACCCCCATCTTCCTGCCGAGCTGCAGGAACCGCCGCCGGTCCTTCCGGGTCAGGTTCGTCGCATCGATGACGGCCAGTTCGCCGTGTTTCAGCGCCTTGCGTGCGCGGCGCTCCACCTCGCTGAACACCCGCGCATGTTCATCGCGTGTGTACTGCGGGCGGGCGAAGAGCTGCCGCCGGATAGCGTCGCTTTCCACGTGGTGTAGCGGTGTCCGCTCCGCAAGGGCATGTGCGAAGGTGGTTTTGCCAGTTCCCGGCATGCCAGAAAGAAGGACGATGCCCCTTGCTTGCGGAATCTCTTGGCGGTAGCTCATAGGCTGTGATACCGTGCTTCTGTTGACACGATAGGCAAAGGACAGAAGAAGAAGAAGGTTGCTGACCCAAGAGCGCAAGAAAGAACTAATCGAGAGCTTTGGGCTCCACGAGGGCGATACGGGCTCGCCTGAGGTACAGGTTGCCATCCTGACCGAGCGCATCAAGTACCTGACCGAGCATCTGAAGGAGCACAA
Organism: uncultured Anaerolineaceae bacterium; assembly: GCA_964632355.1. GTDB lineage: Bacteria > Chloroflexota > Dehalococcoidia > Tepidiformales > Tepidiformaceae > JALOAP01. The sequence goes on from CAZWBW010000042.1 coordinate 20,409, forward strand.
GCACGACTATCACACCCGCAGGGGTCTGTTGAAGCTCGTCGGCCAGCGCCGCCGCCAGCTTCGCTACCTCAACCGGAAGGATGTCAACAGGTACCGCGAGGTTATTGCACGCCTCGGCCTCCGCAAGTAACGCGGAGGCTTTTGTTCATCTCGCGCAGGCGGGTTCCCTCCTCCGTTAGCACGCCCTTTGCCGGCGCCCACCTCCCCCGGGCGCTTCGCGACGTTGGAAATGCAAACAGGAACTCCTCCAGGCAGGGCGAACGCAGAGCACGAAAGAGTTTGAGACAGGAATGAAGACGTACGAAATCGAAGTAGGGGGCCGTACCCTCACCATCCAGTACGGCATCCTCGCGCAGCAGGCCAATGGCGCCGTCACGGTGCGACAGGGAGACACCGTGGTCCTCGTCACCGCCTGCATGGCGCAACCGCGGGAAGGCATCGACTTCTTCCCGCTGACCGTCGACTACGAAGAGCGCCTCTACGCAGTCGGCAAGATCCCCGGTGGCTTCCCCCGCCGTGAAGGCCGACCCAGCTCCGATGGCATCCTTGCCATGCGCCTTACCGACCGCGCCCTCCGGCCGCTCTTCCCCGACGGCTTCCGCAACGAAGTCCAGATTATCGCCACCACCCTCTCCGCTGACCGCGAAAACCAGCCCGACACGCTCATCACCATCGGCGCCAGCGCCGCGCTTTCCATCAGCGACATCCCGTTCAATGGCCCCGTCAGCTCCGTCCGCGTGACCAAGCTCGACGGCGAATACATCGTCAACCCGACGTTCGAACAGACCGAGGCTGGCGATTTCGACCTCGTGGTGGCCGGCACCCGCGACGCCGTCGTCATGGTCGAAGCGGGAGCCAAGGAAGCGCCCGAAGAAGACATCATCGAGGCGATCGAGGTCGCCATGGAGGCGAACCGCCAGATCATCGCCCTCCAGGACCAGATCGCCGCTGAAGCGAACGTCGAAAAGGCGCCGTTCACGCCGCATCTCCCGAACGAGGAGGCCAACGAGGCCGTCTACGAGTACCTCAAGGACCGGCTTCCCGAAGTGGTGGCCACGGCCGCGAGCGAGCGCAGCGACGCGAACAAGGCGATCCGCGCCGAACTCGCCGAACACTTTGGCGAGCGCTTCACCCCCGCTGAAATCGCCGATGCGCTCTATGCCGTCATCAAGAAGGCGATGCGGAAGCAGATCCTCGAAGAGGGCCGCCGCGCCGATGGCCGCGGCGTGAAGGACATCCGCGAACTCGAAATCCACGTCGGCGTCCTGCCGCGCACGCACGGCAGCGGTCTGTTCCGGCGCGGCCAGACGCAAGTCCTTACCATCGCCACGCTCGGCGGGATCAGCATGGCGCAGAAGCTCGACACCCTCTCGCCCGAGGAGTCGAAGCGCTACATGCACCACTACAACTTCCCGCCATACTCGGTCGGCGAAGTTCGGCCCATCCGCGGCGCTGGCCGGCGCGAAATCGGCCACGGCGCACTCGCCGAACGCGCCCTCGAGCCGGTGCTCCCCTCGCAGGACGAATTCCCCTACGCGCTTCGCCTCGTCAGCGAAGTCATGTCGTCGAACGGCTCCACGTCGATGGCCAGCGTCTGCGGCTCCACGCTCGCGCTGATGGATGCCGGTGTGCCCATCTCGGCGCCCGTCGCGGGTATCGCCATGGGCCTCATCATGGGCGACGACGGCCAGTACAAGATCCTGACGGACATCGCCGGCCAGGAAGACTTCATGGGCGACATGGAC
>CAZWBW010000043.1:0-22076 GCA_964632355.1 uncultured Anaerolineaceae bacterium
GGCTTCGCGTGGACCTCGAACGCGGCGAGGTGACACTGAACGGCGAACCCGTAAGCCCGCAGCCACGCGCCGACGGCGGAACCGCGCCGGCCGAACCGGTCGATGTCGCGATAGGCGCGGGCGAAGGTCTCGCTCATGATGTCCTGGGCGACGGCCGGATCTCCGGTGGTGTGGAGCGCGTAGGCAAAGAGCCGCCCGGACCAGGCGAGGAAAAGCTGCTCCCAGGCGGCGGGGTCACGCTGCTGGAGCCGCGAAACGAACGCCGCTCTCTCCTGTTCCGGTTCCCGGCGCCATCGTTCCAGCGGCATCCCGTCCTCCCGGGCACGAGCCGCAGGTGGCGGCGGGCCCGGGTCCCAAGGGTGGGGAGTGGTGCGGCCGGCAGGTGTTACCGACGTGACAGCGGAAAAGTCGCACGGGTGACAGCGCACGGGCCGGTGGGCTGGCGATACTTCGACCCGGCGCTGCAGGGTACCCGCCCGCCAAGGCCGAACAGAAAGCGAGCGAGGACACGAATGATCGTCGTCGCCCCCGTCATCAACGTCGGCATCGTGGTCCAGAACGTGATCCAGAATGCCGGCAATATCAACGTGCTCTCCCTGGGGCCCGTCGTGCAGAACGCAGTCCAGAACGGACTGAATAACGCGGGGCTCACCCTGGGAGCGGGCTAGCTCTGAGCGAGCGTATCGAGGAACGAACGAGAGCAGTCCAGGGTGCGCGCCCGGGCGGCTCACCAGATTTCCGGGGCGACCCGGACCAAGAAACGACAGGAGTCGAGCATGTTCTTCAATCTCGCAGCACTACTCCAGGGCAACTGGCAGAACGCCTACAACGTGAACGTGATCGGGGCAAACGTCGCACAGAACAACACACAGGCCGCAGCTAACGTCGGGACGATCACCCAGGCCAACCTTGTTGGTTTCTTGCCGTAATTCGCGGGCACGAGGGAGCGTGCCGCCGAGACGATGATCGTGGCCCGCTCGCACCCATTCGTCATCACCGTGGAGGCCCCGCCGTGGCGGGGCCTTCTTCCTGCCGCTGGTCACTCCCCGCGCTGGCGCCGCTCCCACTCTTCATAGAGGTCCGGGCGGCGCTGTTTCGTGCGTTCGATGCGCTGTTCACGACGCCACTTCTCGATGTTGGCGTGATGCCCGCTCAGGAGGACCTCCGGCACGTGCCAGCCCCGGTATTCGGCGGGCCGGGTGTACTGGGGATATTCGAGCAGCCCATCGGCGAACGACTCGTCTTCCGGTGAGGCTTCGTCGCCGAGTGCGCCGGGGATATGCCGGGCGACCGCATCGATGAGCACCATCGCGGGGAGTTCGCCGCCGGTGAGGACGTAGTCGCCGATCGATATTTCGCGGTCGACGCAGTGTTCGACGAAGCGCTCGTCAACGCCTTCGTAGCGGCCACACACGAGCACAAGACGGGGGTGGCGGGCAAGTTCGCGCACGATACCGTCGGTCAGGCGTTCGCCCTGCGGAGTGAGATAGACAACGTACCCGGGTTCGCCATCGAGGGACTGGACGTGCTGGAGGGCGCGGTCGAGCACATCAACGCGCATGACCATGCCCTGTCCGCCACCGAACGGGTAGTCGTCTACGGTTCGATGGCGGTCGGTCGCGTGGTCGCGGATGTCGTGGATAGCGAGGTCGAGCAGGCCGGCGTCGCGCGCCCGCTTGATGATGGAGACATCGAGCGGACCCCGGAACGCCTCCGGGAAGATGGTCAGGACATCGATACGCACAGGAAGAGTGTGCGCGGGCCGGGAGGTAGATGCGACACCGGCCCTGCCGGGTGCGTGGGAGCTAGCGAGCCTCGTGGCCGGTATCGGCGTCGCCCCGGTGCTCGACCGAACCGGCAAGCGTTTCGCCGATGTGCCCGAGGAGCGGGATGAGGACATCCAGGCCCTCGGCGACCGCCTTCGGGTTTCCGGGCAGGTTCACGATGAGCGTGTTCCGGCGAAGGACGGCGACGCCGCGCGATAGCACCGCGTAGGGCGTCTTCTTCAGCCCCTCGATCGCAAGCGCGATCGGAATACCGGGCACCTGGCGCTCGGCGATGTCGAGCGTCGCTTCGGGCGTGATATCGCGCGGGGTGAGGCCGGTACCCCCGGTAGTGATGACGACGTCGGCGGCACCGGTATCGCACCACTCGCGGAGTTGCCGGGCGATGGCGGCACGGTCGTCGGGAAGGATGACTTTTTCGACCACGACGTGGCCTTCGGCGCGGAGGCGGCTGACGGCGAGGTCGCCGCTTTCGTCCGTTCGCTCGCCGGCGGCGGCTTTATCGGAGGCAGTGAGGACGGCGATGCGAGGCATGGGAGCAATGGTAGTCCCGTAGGTGGAACCCCTCGAATCGCATTTGTAACGCCGTCCCTTTCGAAAGATGGTTGACACGCTTCCGATGGGTTCCCTACCCTGCCGTGGGGAGAAAGTGGGGAGATGTGGAAATCATGTCCTACCCACAAAGCTTTCCGGGGACGCCCGGGGGCCCCAAACAGGAGACGGTCAAACGATGGAGTTCAGTGGGTATTGGGAGTACTCCGTCGACGACCGGAACCGTGTGCCCATCCCACCGTTCTATCGGGAGGCATTTGGGATGAAGGCGTTGCTGGTACCGGGCCCCGACCGCGTCATCGAGATCTACACAGAGGAGGGCTGGGAAGAGCGGGCCGCGCCCCTGAAGAAGCTGCCCATGACCAACCCCCTGGCACGGAAGAAGGTGCGCGCGTTCTACGCGAACACCGCGCCGGTGGTGCCGGATGCGCAGGGGCGGCTGGTGATTCCTACGCGGTTCTTGCAGTACGCGGGCATCAAGGAGGACCGGAGGGTCGTAGTCGCTGGCCGGCGCACCTGTCTCGAGATCTGGAACAAGGCAGCGTGGGACGAACAGCAGGGCGAGCTGGACGCCGAGGGCTTCGACATCCTCGACGATCCGGAGCTCTTCGCCGAACCCGAAGTGGAGGGGGAGGCCGAGTAGCATGGCTGTTATGACTACTTCTCGCCCAACCCATACCCCTGTCCTCCTCGAAGAGGCACTCCACTACCTTGCGGTTCGCGAAGGTGGGCGCTACATCGATGCGACCGTGGGGCTCGGTGGTCATAGCGAAGCAATCGCCCGTGCAATGGGAGAGCACGGGCGGCTGCTCTGCATCGACCAGGACCGCGAGGCGCTGGAGTTCGCGCGCACAAGGCTGGCGCCGTTTGGGAGGCGGGTCAGCTTTGTGCACGGGAACTTCCGCGACATCGCGGAGATTGCCCGCAGCGAGGGATTCGAGGACGTCGATGGAATCCTGATGGACCTCGGGGTCTCGTCGCTGCAACTGGATAGCGCAGAGCGGGGCTTTGCCTTTGGGCAGGAAGGCCCGCTCGACATGCGCATGAACCCGTCGGAGGGCGGTATCACCGCCGCCGACATCGTGAACACGTGGGGCGAGCGGGAGCTGGCGGACCTCTTCTTCAAGTACGGGGAGGAGCCGCAAGCCCGGCGGATTGCACGAGCCATCGTGCGGTCGCGGCCGCTTCGGACCACGTGGGAACTTGCTAGAGCCGTCGAGCAGGCTGTGGGGGGTGCGAGGGGCCAAACCAAAATTCACCCCGCCACCAAGGTCTTCCTTGCGCTCCGGATCCGCGTCAACGGTGAACTCGACAGCCTTGATGCGGCACTTCCGCAAGCCCACAGCCTGCTCGGCTCTGGAACAGATGGCGAGCCGGGCGGCCGCCTGGTCGTCATCTCCTTCCATTCGCTAGAAGACCGGATGGTAAAGCAGTACTTCCGGCGCGAGTCGAGCGACTGCATCTGTCCGCCCGAGCTCCCGGTGTGCCGGTGCAACCACCGGGCAACGCTGCGGGAGCTGACGCGCCGGGCCGTCCGTCCGAGTGAAGCGGAGATTGCCGCGAACCCGCGGGCCCGCAGCGCCGTGCTACGAGCGGCCGAACGGATCAGATAGCCATGCGCGGTGCAGCGAGCCCCGGGTGGGGCACTCCGAACTTCCTGCGCAAGCAGGCCAGCCAGACCAATGGAGGGTGCGATGGCGGCGATTAACCATCCGATACCACAGCCCCGTTCCGGTCCGGCTTGGTGGCATCAACTGGTGGGTGCTGGGCGCCATCGCTGTGCTCGGCGTGGGTGCGACGTTGCCGGTGCTGCAGAACAGCACTGCCACCAGCCGCGGGTTCGAAGTGCAGGCACTGCAGGCGCGGCAGGACCAACTGCAAAGCGAAATCAAACAGATCGAGTCGGAAGTGGCGCAGCTGACTTCGCTGCAGCGCATCCAGCGGCGCGCGGAGACCCTGGGCCTCGTCCCGGGGACCGACCCGATCTACATCGAGGTGTCGGAGCCGGGCCCAGCGCCGGCGAAGATCCCGTCTGAGTATCTCCCCGGGCCTGTCCACGAAGCGGACGAGCCCGATCCCTGGTGGAAGTCGCTCCTGGGCTGGCTTTCGCTGGGCAATTGATTGGAGCCGCGGGCTGGCACCGCGGCCGGAGGCGCGTTCGGAATGACACAGCGAGTGCACGCGACTCGTCGTGTGTGGCTGCCCGCCGCTTTGTTCGGGGCGTTTGCACTCGTCATTCTCGGCCGCCTGGTCCAGCTCCAGATCGTGCATCACGAGGCTTATGCCCAGGCGGCGCGTTCCGAACTCTTCGCCAGCAACACGATTTACGCGGCCCGTGGATCAATTCTTGACCGAAACGGGAATGTTCTCGCCGCAAGCGTCGACACATGGGACATTTATGTAAATGCCCGTGCATGGAAGGACGAGATGCGTGCGAACAAAGGGGCCGCGGCGCTTGGCCGCGCCCTCGAAATGGACCCCGCCGAACTCCAGGCGATGGTCGCGAATGCCGAGACGGTCGATGTCCTCATCCGGCGCGACGTTCCCTATGAAGTCGGTAAGCAGCTCCTGGAACAGGGGCTGGAAGGCGTGATTTTTCGTTCGAACACCGATCGCGTGAACCCGGAGGGCGACCTCGCGGCGTCGGTGCTCGGGTTCATTGGGCTGGACAACGTCGGCCTCGCCGGGGTGGAAGCGGCCTACAACGAGGTGCTCCAAGGCACCCCGGGCCGGGTCATCTTCGAGCGTGACACCACGAACGACTTCATCCCCTTCGGCCAGTACATCGCGAGCGAGCCGGAACCTGGCCGGGACGTGGTGCTGACAATCGACCGCTACCTGCAGCAGCTCTGCGAGGAGTACCTGGCTGAGGCGGTCGAACGCCACCAGGCGGTCGATGGCGGCTCGATCATCATGATGGACCCGATGACCGGGGAGTTGCTCTGCCTCGCGACAACGCCCGGCCTGAAGTTCAGCGAACTGGACCTTTCGGACCCGTCCATTCTCGAGTTGATGAAGAACCGGGCGGTAACCGACCTCTACGAGCCCGGCAGTGTCATGAAGGTGATCACAGCGGCCGCCGCGATTGATGTCGGGGCGGTGACTCCGCACACAACCTACGAAGACACCGGCGTTATCGACGTCGCGGGAATCGAGCTTCGGAACTGGCGGAACCGCGCCTATGGGACCCAGACGATGACGGGCGTGCTGGTCGACAGCATCAACACGGGCGCCGTGTTCATGATGCAGGCGATGGAGGCCGTCTCGCCGGGGTCGTTCCAGCGATACCTGGAGGCATTCGGCTTCGGCAAGCCGACAGGCGTGGACCTCCAGGGCGAGGCCACCGCTATCTTCCGGAGCCCCGAGGACGAAGGGTGGTCGCCGGTCGACGCGGCGACGCAGTCGTTCGGGCAGTCGATCAGCGTGACGCCCATCCAGATGCTGACGGCGATTGCCGCGACGATTAACGGCGGGAACCTGCTTCGGCCACACGTAGTGAAGGCGATCATCTCGCCGGACGGCAGGCGGCAGGAGATCCAGCCGGAGGTGCTGGGACACCCGATTTCGCCGGAAACCAGCGCGACGATCCGCGAAATGATGCGGGCCGTGGTGGATTCGCCGGGCCGGTACCACCCGGGCAAGCCGAAAAACTACACGGCCGGCGGGAAGTCGGGCACGGCGAACGTGCCGATCGGCGGTTCGTACAACGACACGCAGATCGCGTCGTTCGTGGGGTTTGCGCCCGCAGACAACCCGCGGGTACTCGTGCTCGTGAAGCTGAACGAGAACCAGGACCTGATGACGGGCACCGAAGCCGCCGCGCCTGTGTTCGCCGCACTGGCCGACGACGCGCTTCGCTATTTGAACGTGCGCCCCGATGCGACGCCGGAGGACGGCCGATGACGGGCCTGACAACCGGCTGGGTCGCGAAGGCGATGCGCGCGCAGGGCTACGACGTCCGCGAAGGACCGGACGTGCCGGTCACCGGCGGTGCGGCTGACTCCCGCAAGGTGCAGCCGGGCAACCTGTTCACCGCGTTCCCGGGCGAAAACACCGACGGCAACCTCTACGTTGCGGATGCGCTGCGCAACGGTGCGGTCGCGGCCATCTGCGAGCGCGCACCGGACGGCGACTGGCCGGACAAGACGGTCGTCATCGCGCCGGACGCAACCCGTGCGGTGGGTGAACTGGCGCAGGCGTGGCGCAGGCATTGCAACGTCCCGGTGGTCGCGATCACGGGGACGGTGGGGAAGACGACCGCGAAGGAGCTCACCGCGGCGACGCTGGCGGCGAAGTTCGCAACACACCGCAGCGAAGGAAACCTCAACTCGCGCGAGGGGCTGCCGCTGGCGCTCCTGACCCTCCGGCCGGACCACGAAGTTTCGGTGCTCGAGATGGGCATGGACAGCGTCGGCGAAATCGCTCGGCTGTGCGCGATCGCGGAGCCGCGCGTGGGAGCGGTGCTCAACATCGGGCTCACGCACGCGGAGAAGCTCGGGAGCATCGAGGCGATCGCGAACGAGAAGCTGTCGCTGCCCCGGGCGCTCCCGGCCGACGGGACGGCAATCCTGAACCTCGACGACGAGCGCATTGCGCCCGTCGTGGATGAACTGCGATGCCGGGTCATCGGGTTCGGGCGCGACGAGAGCGCGCAGTTGCGGGTGGACGGCATCCGCGACCTGGGGCTCGATGGCACCGAGTTCGAAGTGACCTTCGAAGGCAAGACCGTCAGCGTTCGGTCGCCGTTGCCCGGCGTGCATGTGGTGCCAGCGGCGCTGACGGCGATTGGCGCCAGCCTCGCGCTCGGTGTTCCGCTCGAAGAGGCGGCGGAGGCGGTGCGAGACGCGCAGGTCGAAGGCCGGCTTCGCCGCGTTCCGAGCGCGACCGGGGCCACCATCCTCGATGACCGCTACAACGCGAGCCCTGCATCGGTCGCGGGAGCGTTGAGCCTGCTCGCGCGGCTGCCGGGCCGGCGGTTCGCGCTGCTGGGCAAGATGGCGGAACTCGGTGACCACGCCGAGGCCGAGCACCGGCGCATCGGCCGCATCGCCGCGGAAAGCGTGGAGGTGCTCGCGTCGTTCGGCGAACTCGGGCGGTTCATCGTGGACGAGGCACAGGAAGCGGGGCTCGACCAGGCCTGCTGGTTCGAAACAAAGGAAGAGGCGGCGTCGGCGATTCGCGAACAGCTGCGCGAGGGCGACTGGGTGCTCGTGAAGGGCTCCCGGAGCGAGGCGCTGGAAACGATCATTCCGGTGCTGGAGGGCGGCGCATGATTCACGCCCTCTACTCGGGAGCGATTACGTTCGTCATTTCGCTGGCGCTCGGGTACCCGATCTTGCGGTACCTCCGGGCACAAAAGGCCGGCAAGCAAATCAGCGAGTATCAGCCGCAATCGCACCAGAAGAAGGCGGGCACGCCCACGTTCGGCGGGCTCATCATCTGGGTGCCGACGTTCATCGTCACGGCGGTAGCGGTGGACTGGTGGAACCACCAGTCGATCCTCCTGCCGCTCGGGATGATCGGCATCACGGGCGCGGCCGGCTTCGTTGACGACCTTGGAACGCTGCAGCATCGCCGCCAGGGCGGTCTTTCGTGGCGGTTCAAGATCACGTTTCTCACGCTGCTCGGCATCGCGGCAGCGATCGTGCTGTACGAGCACATCGAGGTGCAGTCGATCCACGTGCCGTACGTGGGTTCGTACGAACTGGGACTGCTCTACATCCCAATCGCCGTGCTGGTCATTGTAGGAACGACGAGCGCCGTCGCAGTCACCGACGGCCTGGATGCACTCGCAGGCGGCACGACGCTTATCGCGTTCATTGCATACGGCATCCTCGGCTTCATCCAGGGGCAGGAGTTCGTCGCGACGTTCGCGTTCATCATCGCGGGCGCGAACCTGGGCTACCTCTGGTACAACGCGCACCCGGCGATGGTGATCATGGGCGACACCGGCGCGCTGGCGCTCGGTTCGAGCCTGGCGGTGGTGTCGCTGATGACCGGCCAGTGGCTGCTGCTGCCGGTCATCGGGATCATCTTCGTGCTCGAAGCGCTCAGCAACGTCATCCAGATCGGGTACTTCAAGCTGACGAAGGGGCGCCGCATCTTCAAGCGGGCGCCGCTGCACCATCACTTCGAAGAGATCGGCTGGGCCGAGACGCAAGTCGTGACGCGCGCGTGGCTCATCGCGATCGTCGCCGCCATGGTCGGCGTGGCCCTTGCGCTGGAGGTGCCGGATTGAGCGCGGCACTTCGCGGCGGCATTCCGAACGTGCGCGGTAAGCGCGCGCTGGTCTACTCCCTCGGGATCGAGGGGCGGGACCTGGCTGCGTGGCTGCTGCGCAACGGCGCATCTGTGACCATGTCGGACACGCGGTCGGAAGAGCAGCTCCGGGCCGCGGGCGCGACCGCGCCGGCAGGCGTGGAGCGGGTGGTCAGCGGTCAGCCGTTCCTCCCACCGGATGGATTCGACTTGCTGGCGGTGTCGCAATCGGTGTTGCGGCACGACCCGATGGTGGTCCGGGCGCGCGAACTCGGCGTCCCGGTGGTGTCGCAGATGGAGCTCTTCCTGCGGCTCTGCCCGGGGCGCGTCATCGGCATCACCGGTTCGAACGGCAAGTCGACAACAACGGCGCTGGTCGGCGCGATGGCACGAGCCGCAGGCATCGAACACATCGTCGGCGGGAACATCGGCGAAGCGCTGCTCGGGCGGCTTGACGACATTCGCGAGAGCACGACGGTCATCCTCGAGGTCAGCCACACGCAGCTCCAGTACATCGACCGCGGGCCGGACATCGCCGCCATCACGAACATCACGCCGAACCACCTCGACCAGTTCAGCTGGGACGAGTACGTGGGGCTGAAGCGGCGGATTCTCGAGACGCAGTGCACCGAGAGCGTCGCCGTCTTGAACGCGGACGACGAAACGAGCCGCGACCTGTTCGAAGACGTGCGGGGCGAGCTGCACCTGGCTTGCCGGCGCGAGTCTCCAGGTACGCACGACGGGGCCCACCTCGGCGACAGCGCGATCTACCTTCGCAAGTGGGGCACCGTGGCGCGACTGCTGGACAGCAGTGAGATCCAGCTTCGTGGCGAACACAACCTTGCGAACGTGGTGATGGCCTGCGCCATCGCCGATGCGGCGGGGTTCGACCGAACCGCCATCGCCGAGGCCGCGCGGAGCTTCCGCGGCGTGGCCCACCGGCTCGAAGTCGTCGGGAGCGCGGCTGGCGTGACCTACGTGAATGACAGCATCGCGACTTCGCCCGAGCGGACAATCGCGGGGCTCCGGGCCTTCCACGAGCCCGTAGTGCTCCTGCTGGGTGGCAGGGAGAAGCACCTCCCGCTGGAGGAGCTCCGCGAGCAGGTGCGGAACCGGTGCAGGGCCGTGGTGTGCTTCGGCGAGGCGAGAGACCTCTTCTTCGAGCAGGTTGCCACGGCGGCGCCCGAACGGGAGAGCGTCGAAACGCTGGCGGAGGCGGTGTCGGCGGGGAAGGAATACGCGCAGCCCGGAGATGTTGTGCTGCTCTCGCCGGGTGCGACGAGCTTCGACGCGTACCCGAACTTCGAGGCACGTGGCGAAGAGTTCCGGGCGCTGGTTCGCGCGCTGCCCGGATTCGAGGAGGTGCCGGCATGGCCTCGCTGAACCGGCCCTCCGAGTGGGTTCCGGGGCGCCCGGATTACGCGCTGCTGGCGCTGACGGCGGTGCTGACCGTTACCGGGCTTGTCGCGGTGTACAGCGCGAGCTTCGTCATTGGGCTCGCCCGCTTCGGCGACCCACAGTACTACGTCGTCCGCCAGGGGGTGTGGGCCTGCTTCGGGCTGGTGCTCATGGTCGCCGCGATGCGGACCGACTACCGCATCTACCAGAAGTACGCGGTGCCCATCATGCTCGCGACAATCCTCGCGCTGGCGGCAGTGCTCGTCGTCGGCGTCGAAGGTGGTGGGGCGCGGCGGTGGCTTGGCGTCGGCGAATTCACCATCCAGCCGGCCGAGTTCGCGAAGCTGACCGTCACGCTGTACATCGCGGCGTGGCTCGCGTCGAAGGGCGAAAGCATCCGGAGTTTCGACCAGGGGTTGGCCCCGTTCGTAGTGATCATCACCGCCGTCGGCGTGTTGATCATGCTCGAACCGAGCCTCGGCACGACGTTCATCATCCTCTCGATCACCGTCACCATGTTCTGGGTCGCGGGCGCGTCGGTGGCGCAGATGGTGACGCTCGGCATTACCGGGTCGATCGCGATTGCCGTTCTTGCCACGGTCGCCGGCTACCGCATGGACCGGCTGACGGCGTTCTTCAACGCCGAGCTCGACCCGCTGGGCAACGGCTTCCAGACACTCCAGGCGCTGCAGGCGCTCGGGAATGGCGGGCTCCACGGACTCGGGCTGGGCGCCAGCCGCGGCAAATTCTTCTACATCCCCGAGAGCCACACGGACGGCGTATTCGCCATCATCGGCGAGGAACTCGGGTTCATCGCGACCTGCGCGATCCTCGGACTCTACGTGATCCTGATGATTCGCGGCTACCAGGTTGCCCGGCGTTCGCGCGACGACTTCGGGATGCTGGTGGCGACCGGGATCACGACCTGGATCGCGGTGCAGGCGCTCCTGAACATCGGCGGGATCACGCGGGTCATTCCGCTGACGGGCGTGCCGCTGCCCTTCCTGAGCTTCGGCGGCAACGCGCTGGCCGCTGTGCTGCTCGGGATGGGGGTGCTGATCAACATCTCGCGGTACCCGAGGGACGAGCGACCGGTCGCCGAGGGGGCGAAGACGCCGGTGCGCCCGCGGAGCGTGGTACGGAGGGCACGACGATGACGCTCCGTATCGCCCTCACGGCCGGTGGCACCGGTGGCCACATCTTCCCCGCGCTGGCGGTGCTCGATGCGCTGCAGCGCGAAGGCGGCGTCGGGGAGGTGCGCTTCTTCGGCCCCGAAGACCGCGGCGAACGCGCCCGGGTCGAGGCGCACGGGCTCCGATTCGAAACCGTACCGGCAGCACCCGTTCGTGGACGCGGACCCATCTCGCTGGCGAGGAGCGCCTTCCGGCTCGGCGCCGGGACGGTCATCGCGGCCTGGAAGCTCCGCAAGTACAAGCCGGACGTGGTATTCAGCACCGGCGGGTACGCGAGCTTCCCGGGAAGCGTGGCTGCGCGCATCCTGCGCATTCCGCTCGTGGTGTACCTGCCCGACGTGACGCCGGGCTGGGCGGTGAGCGCCGAACAGCGGCTGGCGACGCGCATCGCGACGACGACGGAAGCGGCGCTGGACCACCTGCCGCGCGAGAAGACGGTGGTCACCGGCTACCCGGTGCGGGCCACGTTCTTCGAGGTGAGCCGCGAGGAGGCGCGACGGAAGGTGGGCGTTGAGGGCGACGAGCCGGTGATCCTGTTCGCCGGCGCGAGCCAGGGCGCGCGAGCGCTGAACCGAGCCGTGTTCGACAGCCTCCCGGCGCTGGTGAAGTCCGCGACGGTCTTCCATGTGACCGGTGAGCGCGACGTGGTGCAGGCACAACGGATGCGCGGCGACCTCTGGTCGCTGGCAGACCGGTACCGGCCGGCTGCATTCCGCGACGACCTGCCACTGCTGATGCTCGCGGCCGACCTTGGCGTGATGCGCGCGGGCGCGAGCGTGCTGGGCGAACTGCCGGCAGCCGGGCTCCCCGCCATTCTCGTGCCCGGGACCTTCGCGGGCGGGCACCAGCGGGACAACGCGAACTGGCTCGCGAAGAACGGTGCTGCGGTGGTGCTCGAAGAGGCAGAGATCGAGCGGCTGCCGGAACTTATCGCCGAGCTGCTGAACGACCGGGAACGCCTGCAATCGATGAGGGAGGCCGCGCGGAAGCTGGCTCGGCCCGACGCTGCATCGGCGATCGCGAAGCTGGTCAGGGAGGTGGCGAAGCGATGACCACGCTCCCGAACTCGGTTCACCTGATCGGCATCGGTGGGATGCACATGTCGGCGATTGGCCAACTGCTGCTGGAGCGCGGCGTCCGCGTGACCGGCAGCGACCTGCGCCCGTCGAAGTTCACGCGCGACCTCGAAGCACGCGGCGCGCGGGTGTTCGAAGGCCACGCAGCCGAGAACGTGGGCGACGCTGAACTCGTTGTGACCACCGCCGCTGCGAGCGACGACAACCCGGAAATCGCCGAAGCGCAACGCCGGGGCATCCCGGTGATCCTGCGCGCCGAGATGGTGGGGCGGCTCATCGCGGACAAGCGCGTCATCGCGGTGGCCGGGGCCCACGGAAAGACGACGACATCGAGCCTCATCGCGTTCGTCCTGCGGGAGGCGGGCCGCGACCCCATGTACCTGCTCGGCGGCGAGAGCATCGACCTCGGCGGGCATGCCGCCTGGGGCGACGGCGACCTCTGCGTGGTGGAAGCCGATGAGTACAAGCGCGCGTTCCACGAGTACACGCCCGAAGTGGCGGTCATCACGAACGTCGAGCCGGACCACCTCGACTACTACGGCACGGCGGAGGCCTACCACGAAGCGTTCGTCGAATTCGCACGCAAGGTGAAGCCCGGCGGCGTGCTGCTGACGTGCTGGGACGACGCGGGCGCACGCGCGGTCGCGGAAGCGGTCGAGGACGCGGGCATTCGCGAGGAGTCGTACGGCATCGAAGGCACCCGCTTCTGGCAGGCCACCGACATCGAGACCGGCCCTGGCGGCGTGTCGTTCACGCTCCGGCGGGGCGGGACGCCGATGGGGACGCTGCGGTTCGGTATCCCCGGCGACCACTTCGTTCGCAACGCAACAGCGGCGGCAGCGGCGTGCCTCGACCTCGGCATCGAATTCGATGCTATCCGCGAGGCAATCGGGCGGTTCCGGGGTGCGCGGCGGCGATTCGAACGCGTCGGGGAGGCGGGCGGCGTGCTGGTGATGGATGACTATGCGCACCACCCGACCGAGGTGCGAGCGACCATCCGGGCCGCGCGGACGCGGTTCGCGGGCCGGCGGCTCATCGGCGTGTACCAGCCGCACACCTACAGCCGTATCTCGTACCTGTGGGACGAGTGGACCCGCTGCTGGCAGGGACTCGACGAACTCGTGGTGCTCGAAACGTATGCCGCACGCGAAAAGCCGCTTCCCGGCCGGGGCGCGAAAGACCTCGCGGAAGCGATTGAGGAACCGCGCGCAACCTACGCCGCGAACTTCAACGAGGCCGCGCGCAAGGCCGTGGAACTGGCGAAACCCGGCGACGTCATCTTCACCATCGGCGCAGGGGATGTGACCGAGGTGGGGCCAATGATCGTGGAGTTGCTGCAATGAGCGCACTCGAACGGCTGGCGGCCATGCTCGAGAGCCACGGCGAACTGCGCCGGAACGAGCCGATGTCGCGCCATACCACGTTCGGGATCGGCGGGCCGGCGGACCTGTTCCTGACCGTGCGGGACCTCGAACAGCTCAGCTTTGCGGCGAACGCGGCCCACGACGCGGGCATCGATGTGTTCGTGCTCGGCAGCGGCAGCAACATCCTCGTGGCAGATGGCGGGATCCGGGGGCTAGTGCTCGATAACCGTGCGCGAAAGGAGACGCCCGACTCGAACGGCACGACCTATCGCGTGGAGAGCGGCGCAAGCTTCGCGGCGTTCGCCCGCAAGATGTGCCGCCAGGGGCTCGGCGGGCTGACGTGGGCGGTCGGCATCCCCGGCACGCTCGGCGGCGCGGTGGTGTACAACGCCGGGGCCTACGGCGGGTCGCTCGGCGATGTGCTGACGCGCGTTCGCCTGCAGGAGCACGGCAACGGCGACGAATGGGTCGACGCAGCGGACCTCGGGCTGGTGTACCGCGGGAGCGTGTTCACCCGCGGCCAGTTCGTGGACAAGACGGTGCTGGAGGTCGAGCTGCGGCTCGAACCAGCGGACTCGAAGGAACTGCTCGAGCGGGCAGCGAGTTATGACGCGAAGCGGCTTGCGGCGCAACCGCGCGGCCGGAACGCCGGATCGATGTTCAAGAACCCGGCGGAACAGCCGGCGTGGAAGCTCATCGATGCGGTGGGGCTGCGCGGGGCACAGCGCGGTGACGCAGCGATTAGCGAGAAACACTGCAACTTCTTCGTGAACTACGGGAACGCGCGGGCCGAGGACGTGGCGTGGCTGGTGCACGAGGCCCAGCGGCGCGTCCGCGAGCAGTTCGGCATCGAACTCCAGCGCGAAGTCGCTTTCGTGGGGGACTGGTGATGGCACGACAGAAAGTCGCGGTCCTCTTCGGCGGCAGGTCGGGCGAGCACGAAGTGAGCATCGTGAGCGCTCGCAACGTGATGGACGCGCTCGACCGGGAGCGGTGGGAGGTCGTGCCCATTGGGATCACCAAGCGGGGCGACTGGATGACCCCGGGCGAGACGCAGGCGGCGCTCGACGCCGGCGCGCGCGCCTTCGAGGGGCCGGCGCAGCCGATGCTCCTCAGCGGCGAAGCGATCGAGGCGCTGGCGAGCTGCGATGTGGCGTTCCCGCTGGTCCACGGCACATACGGGGAGGACGGGCGGCTGCAGGGGCTGCTCGAAATGGCGGACCTGCCGTACGCCGGAGCGGGTGTCACCGCGAGCGCCATCGGCATGGACAAGGCGGTGATGAAAGCACTGTTCCGCGAGGCCGGCATCCCCGTGGCGGACTACGCGGTGGTCCGGGCGTGGGAAGTGGAGGACGACGAAGCCGCGGCCCGCGCGTACATCGAGGAGACGATCGGGTACCCGTGTTTTGTGAAGCCGGCGAACGGCGGCTCGAGCGTCGGGATCACCCGCGTGCGGTCACGCGAGGACCTGGCGGAGGCGTGGGCGGCGGCGTTCGCGTACGACGACAAGGCGGTCGTCGAGAAGGAGGTTCGCGGGCAGGAAGTGGAGTGCTCGGTGCTGGGCAACGAACGCCCGCAAGCGAGCATCGTGGGCGAAATCGTGCCCGACCGCGACTTCTACGACTACGACAGCAAGTACTCGGCGGAATCGAGGACCGAGCTGCACATCCCGGCCCGGATCGCGCCAGAGGTAGCGGAACGGGTCCGGGAACTCGCGGTGCGGATGTACCAGGTGATGGGCTGCGAAGGGTACGCGCGGGTGGACTTCTTCGTGGCGAACGGGACGGACGTTATCGCGAACGAGGTCAACACGATCCCCGGGTTCACCAACATCAGCATGTACCCAAAGTTGTGGGAGGCGACGGGGCTGCCCTACCGGGAGCTTCTCACTCGGATTCTCGAACTGGCACTCGAACGACATGCACGGAGGGCCGGGCGATGACCGTGAAGCGCAACCAGGGCCAGAAGGAATGGCCACGAATGATCGTTCGGCGGTCGGCGCAGGCCACAGTCGGGCAACACCGCCCGCGGCAGATTGTCCATCGCAGGGGCCGGGGCGTGCAGCCGGTGCGGCGCGCGCGGTGGCGGGAGGCGCTCGCGTGGCGACCATCCCGGGGCTTCCTGGTAGGTGTGACGACGGTCGCGGTAGTCGGCGTCATTGGTGCGGGCATGTACTGGCTGTACCAGTCGCCGCTGCTTCGGGTGCAGCACATCGAGGTGTACGGCACTGAGCGAATCGGGACGGATATTGTCGTCCAGCGGGCGGACCTGCTGGGGGAATCGATGTTTTCTGCGGACTTAGCGGCCGCTCAGGAGGCGATCTACGGGCATCCACTGGTGTCGTCTGTTCGCATCGAACGAGAGTGGCCCAATACCGTGCGCGTCTTCGTGCAGGAACGGCGCGCGTGGGGCGCATGGGAACAGGGCGGGGTGCGTTACACCATCGACCGCGATGGCGTGGTGCTCGGAACCACTGCGCCAGCCGAGGGTTCGCCGCTGATCCGGAGTTCGGAGACCGCCCCGCTTCGTCAGGGCGACCGGGTCGACTACCAGGCGGTGCAGGCTGCCGCAGAGATCTACGAACTCCTGCCGCGCCAGCTCGGCACCACCGTGACGGAGGTGGCGTTTCTCGCCGGGCAGGGCGTGCAGGTCACGACTGCCGACGGGCAATCAGCGCTGCTCGGGGATTCGAGTTCCATCGCCTACAAGCTGGCGGTCTGGGCGGCGATGTCGCAGCAGGCCCGCGCCCAGGGCATCAACTACACCACCATCGACCTCCGGTTCGGTAACCGGCCGGTGTTGCAGTAACAGGGAGGCTCAGATGAAACGAAGGAGCACGGTCGCGGCCATCGACGTTGGTTCGACGAAAGTCACCGTCATCGTGGGTGACGTGGCGGACGAGGAGCGCATCCGCGTCCTTGGCGTCGGTGTCGCGCCTGCGTCGGGCCTCTCGCGTGGCGTGATCGACAACATCCAGTCGGCGCGGGAAGCGATTTCCATCGCGGTGGAGAAAGCGGAACAGGCGTGCGGCATGCGGATCCTGAGCGCCGTCGTGGGGATCTCGGGCACGCACATCAGTTCCCAGAACAACCGGGGCATCATCGCCGTCGCCGACCGGACCCGGCCGATTACCGCCGACGACCGTGCGCGCGTGCTGGAGAGCGCCGGGGAGATAAGCATCCCGACCAACCGGCAGGTGCTGCACGTGCTGCCGCGGGGCTACTGGATCGAGGGCACCGAGCCGGTCAGCGACCCGGTCGGAATGTACGGCGGGCGGCTCGACGCGGAAACGCACATCGTGACGGGCGCGGTTTCGGCGATTCAGAACCTCACAAAGTGTGTAGAAGGCGCCGGCGTGCAGGTCGACGACCTGATCCTCGAGTCGATCGCGTCGGCAACATGCGTTTCGCACGAACAGGAGCGGCTGCAGGGGGTCGCGATCGTCGACATCGGTGGGAGCACGACGTCGGTGGCGGTGTACGACGAGGGGACTGTGGCGCATACGGCGTGCCTCCCGATCGCGGGTTCGCACCTGACGCACGACCTCGCACGGGTGCTGCGTTGCCCCTGGGAGAGCGCCGAGCAGGTGAAGTGCACGAAAGGCTCGGCGTTCGCGGACGAGTCGATGGCGAACGAGATGGTGGAGATCGAGGCGTTCGGCACGCAGACAAAAAAGAGCGTCTCGCTCCAGCACATCTGCGAAATCCTGCAGGCCCGGAGCGAGGAGATCCTCGAAATGATCGGGCTGGAGTTAAAGCGGGCGGGGTACCTGGACCGGATTGCCGCCGGGCTGGTGCTGACTGGCGGGAGTTCGCAACTGAAGGGGCTGGCCGAACTGGCCGAGACGCGGCTGGGCATTCCCGCCCGGGTGGGCCAGCCGAAGGGCTACGCGGGACTGACCGACCTCATCGGAACGCCTGCATATGCGACGGCAATTGGCCTGGTGCAGTACGCGCTGCGGGGCCGCGAACCGGTATCGGAGCCTGCCGCGATGCACTTCGACCCACCGGTCGGCGGGTTCTTCCGCCGGCTCGCGTCGATAGGCAGGGCGCTGATGCCGCAATAGGAGGAGGGCACGATGACCAGCTTCATCGAGTTTTCACGGCAAGACGAGCAGAACAGGAAGGAGAGGACGTTGAGCATCAAGTACGACACCGAGTTGCTGCCAGACATCAAGGTCGTGGGCGTCGGCGGTGGCGGCTGCAATGCCGTGAACCGCATGGTCCGCGCGAAGATCCCGGGCGTCACGTTCGTCGCCTGCAACACCGACGCGCAAGCCCTCATGAATTCGGAGGCGCCAAATCGCATCCGCATCGGCGAGAAGCTGACCAAGGGGCTCGGTGTCGGCGGTGACCCCAGCCGCGGCGAACGCGCGGCCGATGAGAGCCGCGACGAAGTCTACGAGATGCTTCGCGGCACCGAGATGGTGTTCGTGACCGCGGGTATGGGCGGCGGTACCGGCACGGGCGCCGCGCCGGTCATCGCGGAGATCGCGAAGGAGTGCGGTGCCCTCACCATCGGCGTGGTCACGAAGCCCTTCGCATGGGAAGGCAGCCGCCGCATGAAGCAGGCGGAAGAGGGCATCGAGCGGCTCCGCGACAAGGTCGACACGCTCATCGTCATCCCGAACTCGCGGCTCATCGAGATTTGCCCGCCGACGTCGACCGTCGAAGAGGCGTTCGAAATGGCGGACGACGTGCTGCGGCAGGCCATCCAGTCGATTTCGAACATCATCAGCCAGAACGGCTCCATCAACCTCGACTTCAACGACGTTCGCACGACGATGGCGGAAGCTGGGCCGGCGCTCCTGGCGGTCGGGAAGGCGACGGGCGAGAACCGGGCCGTGGAAGCTGCCCGTGCTGCGACGACCAGCCCGCTGCTCGACCAGTCGATCGATGGCGCCACGAGCGTGCTGTTCAATGTCACGCACTCGGGCGGGCTCCAGCTGCGCGAGCTGGATATGGCTGCGCGCGTCATCGCGGAAGTGGTCGATCCGTCGGCGAACATCATCTTCGGGACGACGATCGACGAGCGGGTCGGCGACGAGATCGTGATGACGGTCATCGCGACGGGCTTCCTGCCGAAGGTGCAGGAGGCCGAGGACCCGCGGGAGCAGGCGTCGCGCATCGGCGACATGGGGCTGCCGGGCGTGTCGAGCGCCGAGGATGCGGAGCTGCCCGCGTTCCTTCGCCGAAACATCCGTTCCCTGAACGTCCTCCGGCCAGCGTCGGGGGATCAGACAGTGGCGAGACTGGCCGAAAGGAGGTAGCTAGCTAGCCGAGCGCGCTGTCCGAAAGGACACCCGGAGCGATCCGGGCGGGGCCTGGCGGATTGGGAGAGTCCGCCAGGCCTCTTTCTTCTTCGGAAGGTAGTGCGGCGCGGCGCGCTGGCGCTCAGGCTACCCGGGCCTTCAGCGCGGTGATGCGGCGGTAGGAGTCGGCGATGCGCTCCTCCGGGATATCGCCGCGGCGGACGAGGTCGACGATGGCGGCGTGGGCACGCGGTCCGATGCCCTCCGGCGTGCCGGCGAGGTTGCCACCGAACACGAGGATGTCGTTCCCGGCTTCGATGGCGAGGCGGATGGATTCCTCGATGGAGTAGTGGTCGGTGATGGCGCCCATACCCATGTCGTCGCTGACCACAGGACCGTCGAACCCGATGTCTTCGCGGAGCATGCCCTGGATGACGGCAGGGGAGAGCGAGGCCGGGTATTCGGGATCCCAGTTCGAGTTCGAGACATGGGCGACCATGACGGTATCAGCGAGACCGGCAGCGACGAGGTCGCGATAGGGTCCAAGCTCGAGCGGGTCCCATGTCTGTGTGACGTCCACGAAGCCCTCGTGGGAGTCGCCGGTGGAACTGCCGTGCCCGGGGAAGTGCTTGAGACTGGTGATGATGCCGCGTTCGCGGTGGGCTTCGATGAAGGCGGCGGCGTGGGCGGTGACCGCCGCAGGGTCGGCGCTGAAACTGCGCTCGAGTGCGCCGATGACCGGGTTCGCCGGGTTGGTATTCACGTCGACCACCGGCGCGATGTTGAAGTTCACTCCCACGCTCGCGAGCGTGTCAGCCAGCTCACCGGCGGCGGCGCGAGTCACTCCCGGGTCCCCGGAGGCGCCGAGTTCGGCAGCGGACCGGGTCGGTGGGAAGCCGTGGTCGGGGCCGAGGCGGGCGACTCTCCCGCCCTCCTGGTCGACGGCGATGAGGAGGCCGCCTCCGGCGGTGTCCTGCAGCGCCTGCGTGAGCGCTCGCACCTGCCCGGGCGACTCGATGTTCCGCAGGCCGCCCGTAGCGACGTTCAGCGAGAAGAGGATGACGGAGCCGATGTGACGTTCGCGGATGTCGGCAACGATCGGATTGTCGGCCGTGAGCACGGTACCCGGGAACCCGAGCATGAGCATCTGCCCGGCCATCTCTTCGAGCGACGGGAGCGCCGGGGTCGCTGTCTCGGTGGGAGCGGGGGACGTCGGACTCGGCTCGCCGGTGGGGTCCGGGGGAGGCGTGGGCGTGTTCGTCGCTGGCGTGTCGTCGCCGTCGCCGGAGTCGCCACATGCGGCCAGGAACGAAGCCGCAGCAGCAGTGGCGAGGAACCGACGGCGAGTGATGCGGTGGATGGAACGTGCCATCTCTGCACTCTGCCGTTTTCGGGCACGAGTGCCAACCCCGCGCTTAAGCGCGGGTGAATCGTGTACGAGTGAGGGGAGTGCAGGTGGGCGGGCTAAGCGGAGGTAGTTGTCCGACCGAACGCGCTAAAGTCCTGACGGACTGCCCGGGCGAGCCCGGACACGGGCTTGATACTTTGGGAGATGGCATCAAGCCATTGTTTAGCCTCGACAACGTTCGGCCACCCCGCCGACAACCACCTCCGCCAGCCGGACCTGTACCGTACCACAAGATTTCGTAAGAACGCCACAGAGAAAACCCCGAATCATCAGGTAACGAGGCAAATTTCACGTTCGGCATTAGAAATACACCGGGTCGACGTAGAGACCGCGTTCGGCGGCGCCGTCGGGCTCGGGGATCGCGGGAGTCCAGAAGTCGAACTCCGTGGTGGACTCGGCGAGCTCCAGGACGACGTCACGAAGGCGGGCGCCGTTCGACGTGAAGATGCTCACCGATTGGTAGCCGCGGCCGTTCGCCCAGTCACAGACGGCCCGGAGCAGCCCGGCGAGTTCGGTTTCGCGACCGGGCAGGCACCCGTAGTCGAGCACACTTGCCTCGCGCGATTCCGTCGCGGTGCCGTCCGGGGTGGTGAGCACGGTGCGGATGTAGTCGCCCGTGGGCCACGCGCCGACCACCGCCCCTTCGCTCAGCCAGAGGTTTGCCCAACCGTACTGGGCCGGTGCACGTTCGAGGCGCTCGCGGAGGCGTTCGGCGGTATAGGGCAGGAACATCTCTTCGCCTTCGTGCGCGGCGTTGAGAATCTCCACGATGCGGGCGGCGTCGGCAGGGGTGGCTGGGCGGTACGCGGGCAGGGGGTCGACAGCGGGGCGCGCGGGGAGGTCGACGAGAGTAGGGCCGAAGCTCCACTTGTTCGCTGCGCCACTGGCGAACCCCTGCGACCGGGCGTTGTTCTTTGCGATGTACCAGTACGCGGAGTCGTAGCCGTGCTCGCGGGCGAGTTCGTGCGCCTTCGCAGCGAGCGCGCGGCCGAGGCCATGCCGCTGGAAGTCGGGCGGAATGCGTGCGTGGTGGATGTAGAGCATGTTCCGCTGCTTGCCGCCGAGGCATGCAGGGTGCACTGCACCGGCGAGAACACCGGCAGGTTCGCCGTCGAGTTCTGCCAGCAGGACGGTTGCGTTCGCCATGAGGCGAGCTGCGGCGAAGTAGTCGTCGCCGCGGTCGATCATGAGTGAGGCATCGCCGAGCTGGAGCGGGCTTCGGCGCTCGAGTTCGGAGAGCACGCCAGCGTCGGCTTCGGTGGCGATCCGGATCACGACCTCGGGCATGCGCGAGATTGTACGACCCGCCTGGCCTGGAGTCCGCGCTACAATCCGGGCCATGCTGCTGGATTCGCCGCCCACCGCAGCCGCGTTCGAACGGTGGCTCCGGGGCCAGCGCGGGTTTGAACAGGCCCGCGTCCGCTCGCTGCTGCCCGTGGACGGCGGTGCGTCGAACATCACGTGCCGGGCCGACCTGACGGATGCGCCCGTCGAACGGGTAGCGCTCCGGCTGCAACGCCGGCGCGGCATCTTCGAACCGTACGACGTGCTCCGCGAAGGGGCAGTGCTGCGGCGTCTTTCGGGTTCGCACATCCCGGTGCCGGGGGTGCTGCTCGAAGAGCGGGATGGCACGCACCTCGGCGCGCCCTTCCTGGTGCTCGAATGGATCGATGCGCCACACATGGGCGAGGCGGGCGCCGACGCCGATTTCGGCGCGTACGTGTCGATGGTCGCGGCTATCCACGACGTGGACTGGAAGTCGGCGGGGATCGAGGAGGTGCTGGACATCCCA
>CAZWBW010000044.1:0-21857 GCA_964632355.1 uncultured Anaerolineaceae bacterium
GGCAAGGGCGTGCACGTCGTCACGGTCAACGACTACCTCGCCCGCCGCGACGCCGCCTGGTATGGCCCCGTGTACCACTCCCTGGGCATGAGTGTGGGCGTCATCCAGCAGAACGGCGTCTCGTACATGTACGAACCGGGCTACCGGCCCGGCGAGGAAGGCGGTGGCGGCCTCGAAGACCTTCGCCCCTGCGAACGGCGCGACGTCTACGCCGCCGACATCACCTACGGCACCAACAACGAATTCGGCTTCGACTACCTGCGCGACAACATGGTCCGCGACCTCTCGGCCCGTGTGCAGCGCGGCCTGCACTATGCCATCGTCGACGAGGTCGACAACATCCTCATCGACGAAGCGCGGACGCCGCTCATCATCAGCGGCGCCGCTGAAGAGGCGAGTGCCACCTACGTCGCCTTCGCCCGGGCCGTTCGCGGGCTGCAGGAAGAGGTCGACTACGTCATCGACGCCAAGGCAAAGCACGTCGCGCTTACCGAAGAAGGCATCGCCAAGGTCGAACGCGCGCTCGGTATTTCGAACCTGTTCGAAGGTGACCCGCGCCTTGCGCGCCACCTCGAGGCCGCGCTCGACGCCGAATACCTGAAGCGCCTCGACCGCGACTACGTCATCAAGGACGGCGAAATCGTCATCGTCGACGAGTTCACCGGGCGGCTCATGCCCGGGCGCCGCTGGAGCCACGGCATCCACCAGGCCGTCGAAGCGAAGGAAGGCCTCAAGGTCCAGCGTGAATCGGTCACCTACGCGACCATCACGTTCCAGAACCTGTTCCGGCTCTACGACAAGCTCGCCGGCATGACCGGTACCGCCGAAACCGAGGCGGAAGAGTTCGCGAAGATCTACAACCTCGACGTGGTGGTCATCCCCACCCATCGGCCGATGATCCGCGAAGACCACCCCGACGTCGTCTACATCAACGAACGGGCGAAGTTCAACGCGGTCGTCAACGAGATCGAGGAGATGCACAAACTTGGCCGGCCGGTGCTGGTCGGTACTACCTCGATCGAGAAGTCGGAGTACCTGTCGCAGCTGCTGCTTCGCAAAGGCATCAAGCACGAAGTCCTGAACGCGAAGCACCACGAACGTGAGGCGAAGATCGTCGCCGAGGCCGGCCAGCGCGGCGCAGTTACCATTGCCACGAACATGGCCGGCCGCGGTACCGACATCAAGCTCGGGCCGGGCGTGGCCGAACTTGGCGGCCTCCACGTCATCGGCACGGAACGCCACGAATCGCGCCGGATCGACAACCAGCTCCGCGGTCGCGCCGGCCGCCAGGGCGACCCCGGTTCCAGCCGCTTCTTCGTTTCGTTCGGCGACGACATCATGCGCCGGTTCGCGCCCGACTGGGTCGGCGGCATGATGCAGAAGCTCGGCATGACCGAGGACATGCCGCTCGAATCGCGCATGGTGAACCGCGCGATCGAACAGGCCCAGCAGAAGGTCGAAGGCCACAACTTCGACGTTCGGAAGCGGCTCGTCGAATTCGACGACGTCATCAACGAGCACCGCGCCGTCATCTACGCCGAGCGCGACAAGATCCTGCACGGCGTCGACACCCGCGCGAACGTGCTCGGCATGGTCATCGACGAACTCGAGGCGATTGTCGATAACGCCACGGGCCGCGATGACGCGTCGCTCGAACTGCTCCAGGCCGAACTCCGCGAAATCCTGCCGCCGGACGACATCCCGAGCATCGAAGAGATGCAGGACCTCGGCGAGGAACTGAAGGACGAGATCCTCGACCGCGCCGAAGACCGCTACGAGCAGCTCGAGCAGACCGTCGGCGAAGAGAACATGCGGAAGGTCGAGCACTGGCTGCTGCTCGAAACCATCGACTTCCACTGGCGCGAACACCTGACCGCCGTCGAGGACCTGCGCCAGAGCATCGGGCTGCAGGCCTACGCACAGGTCGACCCGCTCGTCGCGTTCAAGCGCGAGGGGTACGACATGTTCCAGCAGCTCCAGGACAACATCCGCCGCCAGGTCGCGCGGACGGTGTTCAAGGTGCGGGTCGAACAAGTGCCTTCGCGGCCCCAGCAGGCGGCGCAGCCGCAGCCCGCGCCGAACGGCCAGCAGGGCGGACCGGTCCCCGCGCCGCAGGCCCAGCCGGTGCTCGCGAGTTCATCGGCGCCGGACGTGTCGCAGCTTCGCACGAACCGCGGCGAGGGCCCTGCGCCGGCCGCGAAGCCCGCGCGCGCTGCCACCGCTTCACAACCGAAGATCGGGCGCAATGACCCGTGCTTCTGCGGCAGCGGCAAGAAGTACAAGAAGTGTCACGGGGCGCTGGCGTGACGGTACTGGCGGAACTCGGACTTGCGACCAGCCAGGAAAGCAAGCTGCTGCTCATCGCGCCGCCCGATGCAGTGCTCGCCGAAGCGGGCCGCATGAAGCCGCGGCCGCTCATCGCCAGCACCCTCAGTGTCGCCCGGCCCACGCCACAGGTGGCGTGGTGGAGCGAACGGCGCCTGCTCGACCCGGCGACGCTGAGCCGCTTCAACTGGATGCTGCAGGTCGCACAGGGCAAGGGCTGGATCGTGGTCGACCCCGACGAGGAAGGAATCACGGGCGAGGAACTGCGCGAGGCAGTGGGCCGCTCCGCGCTGCGCCCGGGCGAAGAGCGCCAGCTCTCGAACGGCGAAATCGCGCTCGAGGTGCTCCCTACCTAGCGCGCCGTTCCCACCAGCAGTGCGACGCCGATGGTGAAGCCCCACGGCTCATCGCGGATGGCGAACGCTTCGCGCTGGGCCGCGTTCGCCTCCCGGAACAACTCTCGGAGCAACGCCACCCTGGTCTCGGGCGTGCGCATGCGTTGCACCCAGTCGGCGCCGTCGAGCGGCAGCGGCTGCGTGTGGGCGACGTGTGCGTCGAACCCGGTGCGCTCCAGCATCCCGAGCCATTCCGAGATTCGCCAGTTCCGCACGTGCGAGCGGTCGCGCAGGAATTCGATCGTGTTGAGGAACGTGTCGAGCGCCGGCTCTTCCGGCGAGACGGTGTCGAGCAACAGGAACCGCCCGCCGGGCCTGAGCACCCGCCGCACCTCCCGGAGCGCCCGCTCGGGTCCGGGGAAGTGGTGGGCCGCATGGCGGCACACCACGAGGTCGAAGGCACCGTCGCCGTAGGGCAGCGACGCAGCATCGCCCACGTCGAACCGAACGTTCGCGATCCCGCCCTCTGCCGCCGCCTCGCGCGCCGCGGCGATCATTTCGGGCGTGACATCGATGGCGGTGACCTCGGCGGCTTTCCGCGCGAAGGCGAACGCGGTGTGCCCGGTCCCCGTGCCTACGTCGAGCACCCGTTCGTGCCCGGTGAGCGCGGCCACTGCGAGCATGGCGTCGAGGTCGGGCCCGGACGCGTGGACGGCGCTACTCGCGTAAGCGCCTGCGGTGGCGCCGAACTGGGCGCGAATCGCCTCGATCACGGCATCGTTATTCGTCGACACGGCGTACCTCCCTCGCCGGAGGATACGCCGTGCCTGCTGGTTCGACGAGCAGCCGTCGCGCCTATGTTCGCGGCGACGGCGAGGCCTTCTCCGTCTTCTCCCGGCTGTGCTGGGAAGCCGTCACACGGTCGGATTTGGCCCGGCCGTTCCTCGAAGGAAGCCGGGCGGGAAGTGGCAGCGGCTCCTGCTCCGACCGGGTGGTTTCCGCCGGGGCCGAGCCATTCTCCGAGGCGCTCGGATGCGCCGGAACCGGGCCGAGCGGCAGCGTCTCCGGCTCGAGGTCGGAGCTCTTCGGCGCGCGCTCCTTCGCTCCGGGACCGCTCGTGACGGCCGCCGCAGCTTCACGCCGCTCCCTCGCCGGCTGTTCGTCCTTCCGCCGGTGCGGGCGTTCGGTCCCACAGTAGGGGCAGATTACCCACGCGTTCGCAAGCGGCTTCGAGCAGCGGGCGCAGGGCTCCTTGAGCGTCGTCATGCACGCGGGGCAAACCAGGTAGTCATCTTTCACGCTGCGCCCACATGCCGGGCACCCGACCTGCCGGTCGAGTTCGAGCCGCAGCGCTTCTTCTTCGAGCATCCGGGCGTAGAGTTGTGCCTGCGTGTACCGCGGCCGCAGCACGATGTAGAGCCAGAGCCCCGGGAGGAACAGGAACAGGACGAGCAGCGGCGCGGCGATCTGTGCCGCAATGGATGAGGTGCGCTGCCGGATGTCACGAGCCGTCCAGAAGACGAGCGCGAGCCAGAACGCGGCGATGTAGGTACCGAGGACGATTGCGACGATGACGGCGGTTGCTTGCCAGGAACCTCCAGGCCAGCCAATGAGGAACATCGACTCCCACACCCCTCCGAGCGCCCCAGCGCCCGCGTTTGCTTCGTTTCCAACATAAGCGGTCTCGGATTGGGCAGCGGTCAACCTTTCCCGAGGCGAGGTTTCGGGACTGTCACAATCCCATACGCTGGGATGTATCGCGCATGAGGAGTCCGGATCGGGAAGGGAAAGACGGGAGCCGTATCCAGCCACGCGGCATCCCCGTATACTCCGGCTAACCGCCGTGGCCCCCCGGTGTGCGCCCATCACGAGCCCCAGCACAAGGGAGGTGCTCTTCGCAGTGAGCGAGACGTCCGCCTATCGAACCGAACTGATTTCCCGCCTGCGCCAGGCTACCGACGACCTGAGCTGGGCCGTCCGTGGCCTCACCGCACAGCAACTGGCCTACCGTCCTGGCGGTAACGAATGGTCGATCCACGAACACCTCGCCCACCTGCGCGATACCGAGCAGCAGGTCTACCTCCCGCTGCTCCGCTGGGCCACCGTGCCCGAAATGCTGGACCCGCTCGACTACAACCGCCGCGACTGGCACGACCAGCGGTACGACCCCGATGAGCCCGCGTCGCGCATCCTCGACGACATCGCCCGCATGCGCGACGAAGAACTGCTCATCTTCCGCGACATGAGCGACATCGTCTGGACACGCTGGCGGACCGATACGCGCTGGGGTCCGCTCACCTGCCAGTGGATCGCCGAAGCGATGTACCGGCACGTCCTCGACCACCTGCAGAACGTGATGGCGCTTCGGCAGGACCTGAACCTGATGGCGCTCCAGCCCGCCGGTGTCGTGGTTGGTGGCCCCGCCGGGGGTAGCGCCTAGCATGCTGCTCCGGAGCATCGTTCGCATCCCCGCCGGCGCCCCGATCGATGCCGTCCTCAGTAGCCAGGCCGATGCTGTCCTGCTGACCCTCGCCGACGCCGGCCACGACGTCGGCGACCTGCGCGAGGCGGCGCTCTACGCGCTCCCTCGTATCCGGCGGGCCGGCAAAATCGCCATCGTCGAAGTCAATCACCCACGGACGCAGCTCCTTCGCGGCGATGTGGAAGCGATCGTCACCGAGGACCTCGGCGCGGTGCTGCTCACCCACACCATCGAACCCCAGGACGTGCGCGACCTGGCCGTGCTCCTGCGCGAGTTCGAATACAACCGCGACATCGAACCCGGCACCGTTCGCGCCTTCCCGGTCATCGATACCGCCCGTGGCCTCCTGCGCGCGCCCGAGATCGTGCAGGCCGTTCCACGCGTCGGCGGCCTCGTGTTCGCCAGCGACCACTACGCCGAAGACATCGGTGCGCGCCACGAAGAGCGCGGCGAACGGCTCGCCTATGCCCGTGGCGCCGTGGTCGCGGCGGCCCGCGCATTCGACACGCTGCCAATCGTTGAGGCGAGCGGCCTCGAAGCGACCTACCTCGCGCAGTGGGGCTTCGCCGGCGCCATCATCCCCGGCGAGCGGACGGTGCCGCAGGTCAACGCGGCGTTCGCTGCCAGCACCGTCGAAGTCGAACGTGCGCGTGCGCACCTCGACGCGTACGAACGGGCGAAGGAGTCCGGCGGCTGGGTGGCGCGTTACGGGACGACCGTGGTCGATTCGAGTGCAGCCCGGAAGGCGCGACAGCTGCTCCAGGCCGACGAACAGGCCCGCCGTTAGCCCTGTGGCCGGGCCTTCGCAGCTTCCTTCGAATCGATAGCGGCGAGCACCCGGCAGAACACGTTCGCCAGCACATCGGCCTCGCCCGGTTCGAGGTGCCGGGCGAAGTGTTCCTGGATGCCGCGAAGGTGAACCGGCGCCGCACGCTTGAGCGTCTCGCGTCCTTCGTGAGTCATTACCACATAGGTGCCCCGCCGGTCGTCCTCGCAGGGGATGCGTTCGACGAGCCCGACAGCACCCATTCGGTCGACCAGCCGTGTGAGCCCGGCGCGGCTCAGCAGAACCGCCCGCGCCAGGTCGTGCATGCGCAGGCGGTTCTCCGGCGCCTCGGAAAGCTGCACGAGGACGTCGTACCAGCCGAGCGGCAGGTTACGCTCCTCTTCGAGTTCCCGCGCCAGCACCTCGACGACCCGCGCATGCGCGGTGAGGAAGGCGCGCCACGCCTGCAATTCCGTTGCCCCCGGTTCAATCACGTAGCGAGTGTACGGGTTATGCGACAACAGTTGCATACGAAATTAGGCCGAGGCGAAACGGCCTAGCCGGGTTCCCCGGCATGGGGTTCGACCCACCGCCCCTGGAACAGCAACAGGTCGCCGCTGCGCACCGACACCGTCGCGGGCCGCTTGACGACTTCGTTGTGCACGCCCAGCGGGCTGAACTGCAGCGTGCGGTCCGTCAGGTCCCAGCGCAGCCCGTTCGTCGTCACGCCTTCGCACGTGCCGATTGCCACCAGCGAAACCACCGTGCCGATCGGTGCGTCGATGGTCGTGTGGCCATCGATCAGGCGGATTTCGAACAGGTCGTCGATGACCCGCACGTCGGCGTGGCCACGGTACAGCGGGATGACCGAGAGGTTCGCCAGCGCGTGGTCCGAGCGCCCTCCGCCAGCCGCCGTCACATCGATCCGGCTGGCGCCATGTTCCAGGCAGTATTCGATGGCCTTCTGCAGGTCGGTGCTGTACAGGTCCCGGACCTCGATGATCCGTTCGGCGGGGATGTGGCGACGCGCGGCGCGGGTCAGCGAATCCAGGTCGCCAACGACGGCATCCACCACGACGCCCGCGCGCAGCGCCTTCGACGCGCCCCCATCGGCGGCCACCACGAGGTCTGCCTGCTCGAGCAGCTCGCGGATGAGCGCCGGCGATGGCAGGTCGCCGTCGGCGAAGACGAGCGCGCGGTTCACGGACGCCATGCAGTGATCCTGACGGCGCCGCGCCTAACCCGCCACCTACAATCATTCCCGCGCGGGAACTTTCCGGGCCCGGAGGTCGTTACAGAGGATATGAACCGAGAGATTGGCGTCCCGGTGGCTATCGGCGTGGTGCTGCTCGCCATCGCGGGACTGTTCGGTGTGGCTGTGGCCGCCGGCCTGGGCGGCGAAGGCGATTCGGCCGACGTACCGGCGACCGAAACGCCGCCACCCGGCGCGCAGCAGGGTGGCCGCGCACCCGAAATCGACGACGGCCCGAGCGCCACGCTGCATTCGGACGGCCGTTCGGTGACCGTGCCCGCCGGGACACGGTGCTGGGGCAGCGGCGGCAGCTACGCCTGCGTCGACATGGTCGGTCCGATTTCGAACTCGGATCCATTCGTCGTCGAACGCGGCGCCAGCTTCACCATCGAATTCGAGGCCGGTCCGCCCGGCGAAACCACCGTCCAGTGGATCCCGATCGGCGACGCCGAGCCAATGGATGTCGACGGCGTTGACGAAGCCGTGTGGATGATCGCCCCTACGGGTGATGCAGAGCACCGCGACCCCGGCGTCGAGAACATCGACGTCGAACCGGGCGAGTACCTGTACACGGTGTTCGCCGTGTACCCCGGGCAGGGCGACGTGAGCTACGCGTTCTACCTCGAGGTTCGCTGAGCGCCTCGTGGAGGGCAGGGGGCAGGCCGGGGAGAGCGGCCTGCCCGTTCCTCGCGTAGACTCCCGCTATGCCGCACCACATCCTGGCCGAGCCGAACGATGTCGCGCAGGTCGCCATCGTCGTCGGCGACCCGGGCCGCGCCCGGCAGATCGCGACGCTGCTCGAAGACGCCACCTGCTACAACGACCATCGCGGCCTGCTCGGCTATACCGGCATGTTCGAAGGCGCGCGCATTTCCGCGCAGACGACCGGGATGGGCGGCCCTTCCGCTGCGATCGTTGTCGAAGAGCTCGCGCAACTCGGCGTTCGAACGGTGATTCGCGCCGGCACCTGTGGCGCCATCGGCGAGAACGTCGGCGTGCTCGACCTTGTGGTCGCGACCGCCGCGGTCCCGGTCGATGGCACCACGCGCCAGTACCTCGGCGGCGACCCGTTCGCCCCTGTCGGCGACCTCGACGTCACGAACGCGCTCCGCGACGCCGCGGAAAGCAGCGGCCTGCGCACCCACACCGGGCTCATCGTTTCGGAAGACGCGTTCTACCGGCAGGCGTCGGACTGGGAAACCTGGCGGGACCGCGGTGTGCTCGCGGTCGAAATGGAGGCCGCCACCATTTTCACGGTTGCGCTGCTCCGGCGCCTGCGGGCCGGGTGCGTCTGCCTTGTGGTGAACGACACCGGCGTGCCCGGTACCTGGCGCCCCGCGCACGCCCGTGCGGAGGCCGAAGAGGCGCTCATCCGCACGGCCCTCCGAGCTGCGAAGGTGTTCGCGCAGTAAGCTGCCTCGCGCGCAATCCCGGCGGACAATTTACGAGGTAGCGCGCTATCGGTTACCGCGAAGTTACACGTGTGCATACACCTGTCTTCTAGGCTTCCGTCACCGGTGCCGC
Organism: uncultured Anaerolineaceae bacterium; assembly: GCA_964632355.1. Taxonomy (GTDB): domain Bacteria; phylum Chloroflexota; class Dehalococcoidia; order Tepidiformales; family Tepidiformaceae; genus JALOAP01. Next base: position 8,685 of record CAZWBW010000044.1, read on the forward strand.
CCCTCGCCACTGACTCGGATGGTCGATGGCCGGATCGACCGTCGCGGAGGAGCTGGAGATGCGACCGATTGCGGTGCGCATGCGCCGGGGGCGCGCGCTATCCGTCGTGTTCGTCACTGTACTGCTGGCCACCGGGGCGATGACGCCGCCTGCCTACGCAGCGCCCGGCGACATGGACCCCTCGTTCGGCGATGGCGGCTGGGCGACGATCGACATCGGCCTTTGCTGCGCGGGTCCCGAAATGGCCCGGACGCCCCGCGGCGAGATCATCCTTGCGGGGACCACCTGGGGGCCACGCCGCGACCCTCCCTCCGTGCGCGACTGGGATTTCGCCCTCGCCCGCTTCACCCGGGACGGGAAACTCGATCCCTCGTTCGGCGACGGCGGCGTCGTGCTCACGGACTACGGCGACCGTGCCGCCGACCGCGGTGAGACAGACGACACCCTTCGCGCCATGGATGTCCTGCCGAACGGCACGATTGTCGCGGCCGGCGAGGTGAGAGACCGCTCCGGAGAACGCGATTTCGCCCTCGCGCGGTACAGGCGCGATGGCCGGCTGGACCCCTCGTTTGGCGACGGCGGCAAGGTACGGCTCGACCTCGGGAACAGTCCCGACCGCATCCTGGCTCTCGCGTTGTACCCCGATGGGCGCATCCTCGCCGGGGGCGCAACGGCCGAACCGGGGTCCATCTTCCCCTTCGTGCCGGTGCTGGCTCGCTTCAACCCCGACGGTTCGCTCGACTCCTCGTTCGGCGACGGTGGCATTGTGCGGATGCGTCTCGCGTCGCAAACGGCGGAATTTACCGCTGTCGATATCCAGCGCGACGGCAAGATCCTCGCGGTGAGCCAGGGAAGCGTGCTGCGGTTCAACAGCGATGGGTCGCTCGACACCACGTTCGGCGATGGTGGCATCGTGGACGTCTTCTCGCCGGGCGACATCTTTGCCATCGCGGTGCAATCCCGCGGAAAGATCATCCTTGGGGGTGGCCGGGTGCCGCTGGGTATGGACTTCCGGCTGGTGCGGCTGAACCCGGATGGCTCGGTCGACACCAGCTTTGGCGACGGCGGCGAGGTCATCACCGACTTCGACGGCCAGAACGAACTCGTGACGGACCTCGCCCTGCAGCCGAACGGGACGATCGTGGCGGTCGGGCACAGCTGGGCCGGCGAGGGTCCGCCCGACGGCAACTGGGGGCACGACTTCGCGGTGGCCCGCTACGACCGCGACGGGCGCCTCGACCCGCGGTTCGGCGAAGGCGGAAAGGTGCTCACCGAGTTCGGTCCGCAGAGCCGGGTTGCGGCGTCAGCCGTCGTGGTCGAACCGCGGGGCGACATCACGATCGCGGGCAATACGTTCGGTCCCTGGTCCGTGGGAAGGCTCCAGCGCTAGGAACCGGGGTGGCACGCCACCCGCGAGGCGCCGTCTGCATCGTCGCGCCGGCTGCTCTCCCGCGCTCGGTGGCGGAGCTGTTGAGCGCACGTGTGTGAGCAATTCCGCGCGCGCAGCTGGGGTTTTTGTCCTGGATTCGCCGCTTGACGTAATCGCAATAGGCACTGACAGATTTTCACCAAAACGTGATAGAAGTCATCCCGCCGGGTGAACCAATCCAGCTATCCTATCGATGTATTGCCTGACGAGAGGTTGTGCGGAGGTATCCCGGCATGCGGGTTGAGGTGATCGAGTTCGAACTGACGTGCCCCACACATGGAGCCGACCGGATGGTCGTACCCGCAAAGTTTCCGCGTCCGCGGGGCTGCCGGTACTGCATGGCGCCCCTGGTTGCTCGCCGCGAACTCCGCCGCTTCGTCACGGAATATGTCCCCGACGACGTCGGCTCCGAGGTCTGGATCGGGTAAGGACGGCCAGGGAATCGCACTCGTACATGGCTAACGCCACCCGGCGCTCACTTGCAGTGGCCGCGTAACGCGTTCGACACTGTGTGCAGGCCGGCACACTCGTATACTGGCCTTTCTTCCGCGTGCCAGTCGCGAATGCGGAACACGGAGGTTCGCTTTGAAGAGACTGCTGGGCATCCTCGCCGTCCTTGGCGCCATCGCAGGTGCTGTCATGTTCTGGCGCCGCAAGCAGGAAGACGACGAGTTCCTGGACGAGGAACTGGAGTAGCTGACGGCGAACAGGGAACCTGGCCGGCCGGTTATCACCGGCTACGGCCTCGTGAGCTGCCGGGGAAGCGGCGCGTCGGCCGCGTGGGATGCGCTCGAAGCTGGCGCATCCGCAGGCCTCGAGTGGTCGCCCGGTGATGGCGACCCGCGGTTCTGTGCGCCCGTACCCGACGACTATCGGCCCCACAGTGGCATCCCGCGAAACCTCGCGCACTTTCTCGATCGCGGCGCACTGATCGCGCTCGATGCAGCCCTCCAGGCCATCGAACACGCGGGCCTGGGCGCGGGCGCTGGCGACGCGCGCCGGTTCGCCGTCGCCGATGGTCTCCCCTATCGTGCCCCGGGCCAACCGGCCGTATTCGTGCCCTACGGCCACCTTGTCGCGCGGGCGCTCGGCGTTCGCGGTCCCGTTGTCTCCGCCGCCGGTCACGAAGCGAGCGGCCTCGCCGCGCTTGCGTCGGCCGTGCGGCTCCTCGAACGCGGCGACGCCGACGTGGTGATCGCCGGGGCGGCGCAGGGCCTCCAGCAACCGCTCCTCGACCACCTGTTCGAACAGGGGTTCGCCACCAGCGCCGCTGCCCGCCCGTTCGATGCTGCGCACGCTGGCTTCGTTGCCGCCGAAGGCGCGGCAGTCCTGGTCCTCGAACGCGAGGGACACGCCCTCGACCGTGGCGCCGAACCGCTCGCGCATGTGGCTGGCATCGCCGACCGCTTCGACTCCGCGGTGGAACCGCTGGAGTTGAGCGGCGCCCCGGAGGCGGGCCGCGTGATGCAGGACGCGCTCGCAGCCGCCGGGTACGTGCAGAACCAGGTCGACCTCGTGATTTCCTGCGCCGATGGCCGTCCCGCCGCCGACTTCGCCGAAGGCTACGGGCTGCAGCGCACGTTCGGCCGCCATGCCTACTTCGCCGGTGTGACTACGGTCGCGGGTGCGCTCGGGTTCTCGCTGGCTGCGAGCGGGCTGGTCTCGGTGGTCGCCGCGCTCGAAGCGATGCGGCGCCAGCGGTCGTTTCCCATCGCCGGCTTCGAAACGCCCGAGCACGACGTGGAACTCAACTACGTTCGCGAGGCGAAGGCCGAGCGGCTCGATACCGTGCTGGTGACCAGCCTCGGTCTCGGCGGGACGAACGTTTCGGTGCTGCTCGAACGGCTTCGCGGCCGCTGAGGCCGAATTCGGCGGTTGCGCGCCCGCCACGAACATAAACCGCGTGTTGCTATTCACGCCTGAGGGGACCGTGTTATGGCGCCCCTGCCCCTATGCGGCCCAGAATGAGGTGACAGACGCTCCGGAGGTTGGGGATGGCCCACGCAACAACGACCCAGGTACTCGCCGTGGACCCACAGAACCCGGACCGGGAAATCATCGAGCGCGCCGCGCTCGTGCTCCGTGGCGGGGGCCTGGTCGCATTCCCCACGGAGACGGTCTATGGCCTCGGCGCGAACGCGCTCGACGCCGCGGCCGTTCGCCGCATCTTCGAAGCGAAGGAGCGCTCGCCCTCCGACCCGGTCATCGTGCACATCGCCGAACTCTCCGACCTCGCCCACATCGTGCGGGAGGTGCCGCAATCGGCGCGCGCGCTCGCCGCGCGGTTCTGGCCGGGCCCCCTGACCCTGGTGCTTCCGAAGCGCCCCGAGGTGCCCGACGAGGTCACTGCGGGCCTCGATACCGTCGCCGTCCGGCAGCCGTCGCACCCGGTGGCCGCCGCGCTCATCCGGGCGGCAGGCGTGCCCATCGCCGCGCCCAGCGCGAACCTGTTCACCCGCACGAGCGCTACCACCGCCCAGCACGTGCTCGACGACCTCGGCGGCCGGATCGACATGGTGCTCGATGGCGGTCCCACGCGCGTCGGCGTCGAATCGACGGTGGTCGCCATCGACGAGGCGGGCATCCACATCCTCCGGCCGGGGGCAGTTCCCATGGAGGCGATCGAGGCGGCGCTCCGCGAGGACGCGATCGACGTCACGGTCACGCTCGCGCGCCCGCGCACGCGCATGGCGTCGCCCGGGCTGCTCGGCAAGCACTACGCCCCGCGCGCCGACCTGTGCTACATCCGCGGGGAGCCCGGTGCGGCGCTGGCACGCCTCCGCGAAGAACTGGCAGCCGAGCGAGGCCGCCTCGTTGGCCTGCTCCTGGCCGAAGAGGACGTCGAAGCCCTCGGGGAACTCGCGCGCGACGCCCGGCTCGCGCTGCTCGGCCCCACGCGCGACCCCGACGTGATGGCGCAGCGGCTCTACGCGGGCCTTCGCGCACTCGATAGCGCCGGCGTCGAAATCATCTACGCACGGCAGCCCCACGGCCCGGGCATCATCCATGCCATCGACGACCGGCTCCGCCGTGCCGCCACTACCATCATCGACGCACGCTGACATGGGCCACGACGAACCCCCCGTCCTGCGTGGCGAGCACTGCCTCCTTCGCCCGGTCGGCGAAGGCGACGTGCCCGCTATCACCGCGATCCTGCGCGATCCCACCGTTGCGCGCTGGTGGGGCGACTACGACGAAGCTCGCGTTCGCCGCGATTGCTTCGATGACGATGCCGTGGTCTTTCTTGTCGAAGCCCGTGGGGAGCCGGCGGGGATCATCCAGTACAGCGAAGAGAACGAGCCGGACTACCGGCACGCGGGCATCGATATCGCCCTCGCCGAGCGGTACCAGCGGCGCGGCATCGGCCCCGACGCCATCCGGACGCTCGCCCGGTACCTGTTCGCGGTGCGCGGGCACCATCGGCTCACCATCGACCCTCGCGCAGAGAACCGCAATGCCATCCGCGCATACGAACGCGTCGGGTTTCGCCCGGTCGGCATCATGCGCCAGTACGAGCGAGGCGCCGACGGCAGCTGGCACGACGGCCTGCTCATGGACCTGCTCGCAGGCGAACTGCGGTAGCGGCTGCTAGCGGAACTCCGCCTGCACCTTCGCGTCTTTCTCGGCGACCATCGCCTCGAGGTTGCGCTGGAACTCCTCCACCTTTGCGCGAAGGGCCGGGTCGCTCGTCGCGAGGATGCGTGCTGCGAGCAGCCCCGCGTTGCGCGCGCCGCCGATCGCCATCGTGGCGACCGGGATACCTGCCGGCATTTGGACGATTGAGAGCAGCGAATCGAGCCCCGCAGTGTGCTGCAGCGGTACCGGGACGCCGATCACCGGCAGCGGCGTGGCCGAAGCGACCATTCCCGGGAGGTGCGCTGCGCCGCCCGCCCCGGCGATGATGACGCGCAGCCCGCGATCGGCCGCCGTACGCGCATATTCGAGCATCTTCGCCGGCGTCCGGTGCGCCGAGACGACCCGCACCTCGGCCGGGATGCCGAACTCGGCGAGCGCTTCGTAGGCCTGCCGCATGACGGGCAGGTCGGAATCGCTGCCCATGATGATGCCCACGAGCGGGGTGTTCGCCTCGGTCACTTTGGTCCTCCCGTGTGTTCGCCGGTAATGATCTGCACCGCCCGCTGCGCCCGGTCGCGCGCTTCGCCGGCGTCGTCGCCGAGCACCGTTACGTGCCCCAGCTTACGGCCCGGGCGCGGCCCCTTCCCGTACAGGTGCACGTGCACGCCGGGAATGGCCAGCGCCTTCGGCAGGTTCGCACGCGGGTCCGCGTCGGACACACCGACGATGTTCACCGTAACGACTGCCGGCGCGTTCAGGCGCGCCTCGCCGAGCGGCCAGTCGAGCACCGCCCGCAGGTGGTTCTCGAACTGCGACGTGATGGCGCCCTCGATCGTGTAGTGCCCGGAGTTGTGCGGCCGCGTCGCGACTTCGTTCAGCAACACGTGGCCGCTACTGAGGAAGAGCTCGATCGCCAGGATGCCGACTGCGCCCGTGGCGTCGGCGATGCGCTGCGCGAGGTCCTTCACCCGCGATTCGAGGTCGTTCGAAAGGGCCGCCGGGGCCACCGACTCCCGGAACATCCCATCGATCTGCACCGTCTCGACCGCCGGGTAGATGACCGTCTCGCCGTTCGGCCGGCGCGCGACCAGCACCGCGATCTCGCGGTCGATCGGCACGAACGATTCGGCGAGGAATTCGCGCCCGGTGGCGAACAGCTCCTTCGCCTGCCCGGGCTCCTCGAATATCCAGACACCGCGGCCGTCGTACCCACCGGTAATCGCCTTCACGACGCACGGCCAGCCGAGTTCGTCGCCGAACATCGCCAGCTCGTCGATGGACGCGACGCGCCGGTTGAACGGCACCGGGATTCCGAGCGCGCCGAGCACCTCGCGCTGGTACGCCTTGTCCTGCGCGAAGCGCATCGTCCGCGCACCGGGCCGTAGCACTGCACCCTCGGCTTCGAGCGCGGCCAGGTGCTGGGCCGGCACCAGTTCATGGTCGAAGGTGACCACCTCGCACCGCCGGGCGAAATCGCGCAGGGCTTCGAGCGACTGCGGCGAACCGATGACCGTGCCGGCGCCGATGAGCGCTGCGCTATCGTCCGGGCGTTCGGCGAGCACGGGCATGGTGAGCCCGAGCGCGATGCCGGCCTGGTACGTCATCCGGGCGAGCTGGCCGCCGCCCACCATGCCGACCGGCGCCCGCGTGCCTCCAGATTCGTCGGGATCACTCATGTTTGATCAGCGAGAGAAGCGCGCCCACGGGTGCGGCATCCGGCCAGCGCCGAAGCGGCAACTCGGGGTGCACTGTATAGGTATAGCGCCGCCCCACGCGGATGCGGCTCACGTATCCGCTCTCCACTAGGTCGGCGAGGATGCGCTGCGTCGCCCGTTCCGTGATGCAGACGCGGCGCGCGATGTCCCGGATGCGAATGCCGGGGTCTTCCGCGATGCAGAGGAACACGTGGGCGTGGTTCGTGAGAAAGGTCCAGCGATCCACCGGTCCCCCGGGGCCGGGTTTCGGCGCGCCGGGGCCGGCACCTGGTTGCTCCGCCTCGCGTATCCGGTTCGGCCATCGCTGTGCCGAGTGTACCGGCTTTCGCGCACAGGCGAATCTGCCGGGCCGGTGGTGCCCGTTTGCCCCGAACGCTCCCACTCCCCAGTACCACGCCTTGCGCCGTTCCGGACGGGGCGGCAACGCCAGCGTTAGCTTGCCGTAATACTTATTGCGAACTTTTTACGATACCCGCAGCCATTCCTGTACCTCGAAGGTGGATGGCCCAATAGCTTCTCTTCGCGCGACTCCGATGAGGTGCAGATGCGCCGCTTCGCACTTTCGGCTGCCCTGACGACGGCCCTCGTGCTCGGGACGGTGGCAGTGCGTTCGCTTGGCGCGGCGCCAGCGACAGCCCTTTCGAACTGCGAGGTCGACGACTATTCGATCGACAGCGAAGAGCTCGAATTCCTGCGCATCATCAACGAGTACCGCGTCGAGAATGGCCGCGGGCCGCTCACCCTTTCGGCGAACCTGAGCCGCGCCGCCGAGTGGATGGCGCGCGACATGGGCGAGCAAAGCTACTTCGGCCACATCGACAGCCTTGGCCGCGACCCGTGGGTGCGCATCGTGGACTGCGGCTACCCGGTGGCCGGGGGCGAAAACCTCGCCGCGGGCACCTACCGCAGCACCGCCGCCAGCGCCTTCGAACTCTTCCGGAACTCGCCCAGCCACGACGAGAACATGCTGCTCGACCGCTACGTGCAGATCGGCATCGCCCGCGTGTATATTCCCGGCTCGCAGTACGGCTGGTACTGGGCAACCACCTTCGGCACGCTCGACGACGGCAGCGAGAGCGTCGCCTTCGCGGCCACGTCGGCGCCGGCGAACGCCCCGGCGATGGCGCGCCACGCCGCCGAACTTTTCTCGATCGAAACCGGCGCCAACTTCGTCACCTGGACTGGCGGCGAAGTTTCGCCCGACCGGCTCTTCGGCGGCGAATCGCGCGAGCTCGTCCTCTACCGGTGGGATAGCCTGCGGCGTTCGTGGCTGCGATACGGGCCGGGCCTGCCTGCGTTCCTCCAGTCGCTCGATCGGCTCCGCCCGGGCGACGGGATCTGGGTGGTTCGAGCGAACGCCAGCGCCGGCAACTAGCCGCCTTCGCCCCAGCGCCAGGAAACGCACCGTTCTGGCGAGATCGAAATGAGCGGCAGCCGTTCGAGCGCCATCTCGCGGTATTGTGGGTACCGCGTACGGAGCGCCTCGAGTGCGGCCGGCGCGAAATCGCCGCGGGCGAACACCCCCGCGATCCCGTCGATGCGAACCCACGCGAGCTGCGACCAGTCGTCGTCGTACCGGTCGATGAGCAGCGCCACGCGGGGGTCGTTTTCGATGTTCCGAATGCGCGCCACCCGTGGGCCGCGCTTCGGCTTCTCGTCGACCGGGATGTAGAAGCGCCCGCCGTGGAAGGCGTAGCAGACGGGCACGAGGTGCGGCCGCCCGTCGTACGCCGCCGTCCCGAGCCGTCCGACGCGCAGTGAATCGATGAGCTCCCGTTCCCACTCGGTGAACATGGCACCCTGCATGCTACAGGGGCCCGCTAGCCGCTGCTGACTTCCGACTCGGCGATGGGGTAGGCGTCGGCGTGCCGGGAGACCAGCAGCCGAGCGGCCTGCCAACGCCGCCAGAACGCGACAAAGAAGGCGGTCTGCCCGGCGAGTTCGAGCGACTCTTCGATGCGGGGCGCCATGCCTTCGACTGGCGCGAGTGCATCGATCCCGAGCGCCGCCGCGGTGAGCGCACCTGCGAGCAGGAACGGGGTCAGCACTCCGCGGTACCGGGCGACGTCGCGCCAGTAGACGAGTGTCACGGCCAGCCCCGCCAGCGCGAAGGTCGCGAGCACCAGGTCATCGAGGTGGTTGATGCCGGGCGGCGTCGGGACGCCGGCCGCGTCGAGGCGCCGCCCCGCGCGCTCGTGCAGGCTCAGCCGTTCGTCGAACGCGAGGTAGATGAACCCCGCACCGGCAAGCAGCCAGTACCGCGACCCGGGCGCGCACCGCCAGCCCCGCCACGTCGCGATACCGAGCAGCCCGGCCGCCAACAACAGCAGCGCCCCAACGACATCGACCACAACCCAGGACAGCACAGATCGAGGCTATCAAGACGTGTGCTTTTCTGTGGAGAACGGCGCTTCGTCGCAGGAGTATGGCGTCTATATGTGGCGGGAATGGGAAAGGAAAATGTGCGTAATTCGATGCATCCAGACCAACACGACGTAGCGTATCCGTGATATCGTGTGGATGCCGAATTGCCCCGCCCGGGGCGAACGGGGGACCCACAATCCGGGGGTGTATTGCGCGGACTCGCGCATAGGCGATCTTCGACGCCGAACCCGTCAGCTAACCCCGTAGGCGTTCGGAGAGCCGGACCCATCTGTGCTCTCACGAGACCTTTGGTGCATTTCCCGCTCACTTGAGCGGGCGTGTGCCGTTACTTGCTCTTTTGGGGGGAGCGCACGGTGGTTGGTAAGCCGGTCCGGCCGCTTCGCGAACAGGTCGTCTACTTCGGCGCAAAGTTCCTCGCGCAGGCGGCGCAGAATTTGTTCCTGGCCACGTTGTTCCTCGCGGCCGGCACAAGTTCGAGCGCTGCGATCGACCTGTCGAGCGTCTTTGTCGCCATTCTCATCCCGGCGGTTGCGCTTGGCCCACTGGGCGGCGCCACCGTCGACAAGATCGGGCCTGCGCGCGGGTACCCGATCGGCGCCGCGCTGCGGTTCCTGGTCATCCTCGCCGCGTTGCTGCTGCTCAATGGTGGCGGCCAGGCGTGGGTGATCGCGTTCGCCTATTCCGCCGTTTCCCAGGTCTACTCGCCGTCTGAAGTGGCGCTGATTCGTACGCTCCAGCCGAACCGCTCGGGCCGCGTGCACTCGCTCGGCATCCTGCTCCAGTACGCGGGCCAGGGCGCCGGGATGCTCGTGCTCGCGCCTGCGCTCTACTTCTGGGGCGGCAGCGAAGCTATGCTCACCGGCGCGGCAGTCGGGTTCGCCGGCGTGACTGTGCTGGCGTTTACCCTCTCGCGCTTCCTCGCCGGCACCACCGCGACCATCGAACTGCCCGCCCGCTCGGCGTACAACTTCGGCGATACCGTGCGCTTCTTTGCGAACGAAACACGGGCCGGCTACGCCGTGATCACGCTCGCGCTCAAGACCATCGTTTCGCGCTCGATCGTCATCGCGCTGCCGTTCTATGTGCAGAGCAGCATGGGCCTGAGCGAAGAGGCAGTCGTCTACCTGCTGGCGCCGGGTATTATCGGCATCGGCGTTGGCTTGCTCTGGTCGCACCGCGCGCTCACGCTCGAAGCCGCGCACAACGCGATGCGGCTCTCGTTGCTCGGCATGGCCGTCGCGGTGTTCGCGTCGGCGGCGCTCGACTATGGCCTGACGGCGGCCGCGCAGTACAGCCAGGTTCCGCCGATCGCGCGCCTCGAAGCCTCGATCAACACCACGTTCGTGGTGGCGGTTCCCGTCGCGTTCCTGCTCGGCGTTGTGCTCACGACGTCGCTGACCGCTGCCCGCGTCGCGCTCACCGAGACGGCGCCGGATGGCCAGCAGGCACGCGTGTTCGCGGTGCAGGAGACCATCGGCGAAGCGATCGTGGTGGCGCCGCTCCTGCTCGCCGGTATCGGCACCGAGTTCGCGGGCGCCCGCCCGGTGCTCGTCGCCGTCGGCCTGCTGACGGTCGCGATGATGGTGCTCGCCGAGCTGCCGTCGCTGCGGCAGCGCGCGGCCACGGCCACCGAGGCGCTCCAGGTTGCGCCGGTCGAGCCTGTGTCCGCCGTCATGACCGATGGAGCCGAGGCCTAGCGACGAAGGTTCGCGGGCCTCGACCCGCTGGAGGGAGTAGCGGGTGGCGTTATTGCCAGCCCCGCCAGGTATTTCCCGACAATCCCAGCCACCGGCTACCCCTCCGGAATATCGGCTCTCCCCGTCACTTCCTGTACAGCCGCCATTCGGCACACCCTACGTCGTGCGTGTGCGGTGGCCCCGAATCGATGCGAGATATTTCAGCTCGATACAACCCGCAGGGCTTCGCGGACACCGGAGAGCCCGAACCCCGCGATGACGCCACGGCAGGCGGCGCTCACCGGCGAGTGGCTCTCACCGTCCCAGCGCGCCGACTGCACTTCGACCACCGGCGCGGAAGCCGCCCGTATCGCTTTCGCGACCTCTTCGAGCTTGTCGGCCGGCAGCCCATCGCTCACGAGCACGGCCGCGGCAAACTCCCCGCGCAGCGCCGCCACCACCTCCTCGGCGGTGGTGTACGGCGCTATCGCGGCGCCTTTCGCCGGGACCTCGTGGACCCGGTCCATCGGCGCGATCACGATCGGGTGGTTCACAGCGATGGTCCTGCGGCGAACTGGGGCGCGTCGGCGGTCGCGTTCGCCGCGTAGAGCTTCTCGATCTCCTCGGGCGTCATGCCCAGTACGCCCGCGAACACGTCGTGGTTGTGCTCGGCGAAGAGCGGCGCAGCCCGCTCGATGGTCGCCGGTGTGCGGGTGAACCGCCACGCGAACCCGGGGAACCAGAAGGTGCCCGCCTTCGCATGCCGAATCCGCACGAAGAAGTCCCGCGCGTTCAGGTGGTTGTCCGTGAAGATCTCCCAGTTCGGCATGACGGGCGCGGCAGGAACGCCGGCCGCCTGCAGGGCCTCCGCCGCGGCGATATGGTCGAGCGCAGCCGCCCACTCGCGAATCGCCGCGTCGATCTCCTCGCGGCGCGCGCGGCGGCCTTCGGCGCTGCGAAGCTCCCGGTCGTTCGCCAGGTCCTCGCGGCCGATCACCCGGCACAACCCCTCCCATTCCGCTTCATCGCGAACAGCCACGGCGAGCCAGCAGTCCCGCCCCGCGGTGGGGTAGATGTCGTGCGGCGCGTGGATTCGGTGGCGGTTGGCCATCGGCTCCGGCACACGCCCTTCGACCGTGTACTCGAGGAACTGCTGCGAAAGGAACGGAGCGACCGCTTCGAGCAGCGCCATGTCGATCCACTGGCCCTCGCCGGTTCGCCGTCGGGCGTGCAGCGCCGCCAGCATCGCGACGGTGCCGTGGTTCCCGGTGGCGGGGTCGGCGTAGAAGGTGCCGGTGCCGAAGTACTCGCCCGGCCCGTACCCGAGCAACGCCGCGAGGCCGCTCACCGTTTCGATGTTGCTCCCATAGGCGGAGTAGTTGCGCTCCGGCCCGGTCGCCCCGAAGCCCGACATCGAGCACATCACGATGCCCGGGTTCGTCTGCCGCAGCGTGTCGTAGGCGAGGCCGAGTTGGCCCATGACCCGTGCGGAGTTGTTCTCGAGGACGATGTCGGCTTCCTGCACGAGCGCGAGGAACACCTCTTTCCCCTCGGGCTTCGAAAGGTCGAGGCTGATGCCCTTCTTGTTCCGGTTGAGCTTGTTGAAGTAGCCGCTTCGGTGCCAGTGCTCCGGCCACAGGTCGTCGGCGATGTGGATGAGGGCGCGGGTGGCCGGCTTCGTGGCGAGCTCGATCTTGATGACCTCAGCGCCGAGGTCGGCGAGGTGGCGGCCGGCGATCGGCCCGGCCCAGTTCGCCGTCACCTCGATGACGCGGACGCCGTGGAGCGGACCGCGTTCGTTGGGCAGCGCTCCAGTATCGACTTCGTGTGCGATCCGCCGTTCGACATCGCGGTTGGCCCACTCGAACCCGGGCGAGAACACGGCCTCGTTGTCCTGCCCGAGCTTCGGTGCGCGGTGACGGATGCTCGCCGGCGTGCCCGTGAGGCGGTAGGGGAAGCCGGGCGCTTTGAACTTGCGGCCTGCGACTTCCACTTCTTCGAACCAGTCACGCTCCGCGAGCTGGCCGCTGTTCGCGATGTCCTCCATCGTGGCGACGGGCGTGACGGCGATGCGCAGCTCCTGCGCCGAGTGGTAAATCTCCTGCTTCGTTCGCGTCGCGGCCCACTCGGCGAACGCCGGGAAGACCACGTCGCGGAAGCGCTCCATCCACACGAGCGGTTGTACGAGCTCCTCGTCTTCGAGCAGGTCGAAGCGCTCCATCAGGATGAACAGGTTCGGGTAGGGGACGAGGTTGAAGAGATAGACGAACCCATCGGCGCAGCGCGCGAAGAGGCTTCCGGTGCGGGTCTGCACGTTCCCCTGGTGCGTCCAGATAGTGGTCAGCCACGCGTGGTTGCTGAGCGCCGCTTCCTGGTGCGATACCTCGACCAC
>CAZWBW010000045.1:0-1392 GCA_964632355.1 uncultured Anaerolineaceae bacterium
CACCCAGCACATCGGCGCCTACCAGGTTGAGCGCGACGGCCGAAAGATCACGTTCATCGATACCCCGGGCCACGCCGCGTTCACGGCCATGCGCGCCCGCGGCGCCCAGGTTACCGATATCGCCATCCTCGTCGTCGCCGCCGACGACGGGGTGATGCCCCAGACCATCGAGGCCATCGGTCATGCCCAGGCGGCCGGGGTCCCGATGATTGTGGCGATCAACAAGATCGACCGCCCGGAAGCGGACGTCGACCGGGTCAAGCAGCAACTTCTCGAACATAACGTCGTCGTCGAAGAGTACGGCGGCGATGTCCTCGCTGTGCCCGTTTCCGCTGTCAAGGGCGAAGGCATCGACGATCTGCTCGAATCCATCAACCTCGTCGCCGAGATCTCGGAGCTCAAGGCAAACCCCGACCGCAAGGCCAACGGTGTCGTCGTCGAAGCTGAGCTCGATACCGCTCGCGGCCCCGTCGCCACGGTGCTCGTCCAGGGCGGCACCCTTCGGCAGGGCGACGCCCTCGTCGTCGGCGAGATCAGCGGCAAGGTGAAGGCCATGTTCGACGATAGCGGCCAACGCGTGAAGAAGGCGCCGCCGTCGACACCGGTCCAGGTCATGGGCCTCGAAGCGGTGCCCGAAGCGGGTGAGCGCTTCCGCGTCGTCCGCGACGAACGCGAAGCGCGTGCGATCGTGGAAGAGCGGCGCCGCGCACGCGAAGCCGGCGAGCAGGCCGCTGCCCACGTGAATCTCGACACGCTCTTCAACGAGATCACCGCGGGCAAGCTCAAGGAGCTCCTCGTCGTTCTGAAGGCCGACGTTCGCGGCACGGCGGAAGCCATCAAGGCGTCGCTCGAAAAGCTCAGCAACGAAGAGGTCAAGGTCAAAGTCATCTACGCGGCCACTGGCTCCGTGAGCGACAGCGACATCATGCTCGCCGAGGCCTCGAACGCGATCGTCGTCGCGTTCAACACCCGCGTCGAGAACACCGCGAAGCGGCGTGCGGAGACTGCTGGCGTCGAGATTCGCACCTACAACGTCATCTACCAGCTCCTCGAGGACATCGAGAAGGCGCTCACCGGCATGCTCGAGCCCGTCTACAAGACGGTCATCGACGGCCATGCCGAGGTGCGACGGATCTTCAAGTCCAGCAAGGTCGGCAACATCGCCGGCTGCTACGTGCTCGATGGCACTATCCGCCGCAACGGCAACGTCCGCGTCCTGCGAAATGGCGAGGAGGTTGGCCGCGGCCGCTGCGAGGGCCTCAAGCGTCTCAAGGACGACGTTCGCGAGGTCCACGCAGGCTACGAATGCGGTGTCACCCTCAGCGGATTCGACCGCTTCGAGGAGGGTGACGTGCTCGAGTTCTCCCACGAGGAGCGCGTGTCCTAGCGCCC
>CAZWBW010000045.1:1402-10540 GCA_964632355.1 uncultured Anaerolineaceae bacterium
GCGGTCATGAGCCGGCGCACGACCCGAGTCAATGAGCTCCTCCGCGAGGAGCTGAGTAACCTGCTGCTGCGCGATGTGAAGGACCCTCGCATCGCGCACGGCCTTGTTTCCATAACCGAGGTCCAGGTCTCCCAGGACCTTCGGCGCGCAACCGTGTACGTCTCCCACCTTGGCGATGAGGCGGACCGCGACGAGGTGCTCGAAGGCCTCCAGCAGGCAGCCCATTACATGCACAACGAACTCATGCGCCGCCTCAAGATGCGGTACGTCCCCGAGTTCACGTTCCGGTTCGACCCGTCGATCGAGCGCGGCGCCCGCCTTGCTGCGCTCATCGACCAGGTCGCCGGCCAGTCCCGCGGTTCCGACGCCGACGCCTGACGCCCATGGCTCGCCGCTCTCCCGACTGGCCTGCCGGTATCCTCCTGATCGACAAGCCACCTGGCTGGACGAGCCATGACGTTGTCGCGAAGGCCCGCGGCATCTGCCGGCAGCGCCGCATCGGGCACACCGGGACGCCCGATCCGATGGCGACCGGCCTGCTGGTGCTCTGCCTCGGCTACGCGACGCGGCTCGTCGAATACATGACCCGGCACGACAAGTCCTATGAAGGCGAAATCGTGCTCGGCGTTTCGACCGACACCGACGACGCCGATGGCACGCCGATTGCCACCGCCCCGGTGCCCCCGCTCAACGACGACGATCTCCGCGACCTCGCCGAGCGCTTCACGGGGACGATTGAGCAGGTTCCCCCGGTGTACAGCGCCGTGAAGGTCGATGGACAGCGGGCCTACGCTGCCGCCAGGAAGGGCGAAGGCGTCGAACTCTCAGCCCGATCCGTTCGCATCCACACCCTCGAACTGACGCTCCTCGCCCGCGACCGGCTGGGCATCCGTGTGGACTGCGGTCCTGGCACCTACGTTCGCAGCCTCGCCCGCGACATCGGGCAAGTTCTCGGCTGCGGCGCCCATCTCGCGGCGCTCCGGCGGACGCGCGTCGGCGCCTTCCATGTGCGCGAAGCCCTCACCCTCGACGACCTGCAGCAGGTCGCCGAGGCGGGCCGCCTGGCGGAGGTACTGCGCGCCGCTGACGAAGGCCTGTCTGAATTTCCCGCCGCCATCCTCGCGCCGTCGACCGCCCATTCGATTCGGAACGGCGTACGTGTCCGGTTCTCTCCCGGTCTCCGCAACGTTCGCGGTCCCGTTCGTATCTACGACACCGAAGGCGATTTCATTGCCACCGGTGAATTCGGAATGTCAGGAGAGTTGCGGCCTTCGAAAGTGATGCCAGGAATAGTGCTTATGTCTGGTACAGATACGAATTCCGAATGACACGAGTAGGCACGGTGGTATTATCAGCGTGGGATGCGGAGTGAGTGCTAAAAGGCAAAAGCCATAGCACAATTCCTGCACCCTCCGCCGGACGTCGGCGGAACTCCAAGGAGGGTTTAGCCCATGGAAGCCTACTGCCTCAAGTGCCGCGAACGGCGGGAGATGCAAGATCCCAAGGCAATCACCATGAAGAACGGGAAGCCCGCGACGGAGGGTGTCTGCCCCGTCTGTGGCACCCGCATGTTCAAGATCGGTAAGCAGTAGAACGCATTCACGGCAGGGGGCGCAGTTGCGCCCCCTGTTCCTATCGGGCGTTCAGCACCTCGACGAGTTCGTCGTGCAGCCTCCCGTTCGAGGCGATCACGCTGTCGCCCACGCCATCCCGGCCCTCCCAGGTGGTCATCCGTCCGCCCGCCTCCGTGATGATGGGGTAGAGCGCCGCGGCGTCCCAGATACTCATCTCGGGATCGAGCATCGCCTCCGCCCGGCCCGCCGCCACCTGCACGTACCCGAAGCAGTCCCCCCACGTTCGCAGCAGCCCGTGACGCCCGAGTAGCCGTTCGAACCCGGCCGGGTGCGCCGAGGCAAGGTGCGCGAAGCTGGTCAGCAGGACCGTTGCATTCTCCAGGTTCGCCACGTCTGAAACGCGAGCAGGCTTCTCGTTTATGAACGCGCCGAGGCCTTTCGCTGCGTACGCCGTCTCGCCCGCAGCGTGGCACGCAATGACCCCCACGACCGGCTCGCCGTCCCGCTCCAGCGCCACGAGCGTCCCGAACAGCGGCACGTGATGGATGAACGACTTCGTCCCGTCGATGGGGTCCAGGATCCAGCGGTGCCGCCCGTCGCCCTCGCTCTCGCCGAACTCCTCGCCAAGGATCCCGTGGCCCGGGCACTCCCGCTGCAGGAACTCGCGCATCACCTTCTCCGCCTCGCGATCCGCTGCCGTAACGGGTGTGCGGTCGGCCTTGAGCTCGACCGTAAGGCCCGCGTCGTACAGCGGCATGATGGTCTCGCCCGCCAGCCGGGCCGCTTCTCGTGCGATCCGGAGCAGCTCACCAAGCTCTGCGTCCGCCTCCGTCATCGCAGCGAATCCCCCCGCCGGTACTCCGCGGTCAGTTCGTCGAGGCGTGTCTTGAGCCCCGGCGAGAGCGGCTTTTCCACGGCAGCGATGCTGTCGGCCAGTTGCTCGGGGCGGCTGGCCCCGATGATCGGCGCGGTGACGGTTGGGTTCGCCAGCACCCAGGCGACGGCGAGCTGTGCCATCGACATGCCCGCTTCCTGTGCCAGCGGCCGAATCGCCTCGACGGTGTCGAACATGCGGTCGTGCCAGTACCGCTCCTGGTATCGCTGTGCGGCCGTTCCCAGCGTGAACCGCGACCCCTCCTCCGGGACGGCCCCGCGCTGGTGCTTGCCGGTCAGCAGTCCGCCCGCCAGCGGGTTGTACGGGATCACGCCGACACCTTCCTCAGCGCAGAGCGGCAATAACTCCCGCTCGATTTCGCGGAAGAGCAGGTTGTACCGGGGCTGCACGGAATCGAACCGCACGACGTTCATCGCCTCGCTGCGGCCGATGGCACGCGCCACCTGGTACGCGAGGAAGTTCGAGCAGCCCACATAGCGAACCTTCCCCGCGCGGACCACATCCTCGAGTGCGCGCAGCGTTTCGTCGATCGGCGTCGAAGGGTCTGGGCCGTGGAGTTGGTACAGGTCGATGTAGTCGGTCCGAAGCCGCCGCAGCGACCCCTCGACCGCGTCGAGGATGTGCTTACGGGAATTGCCCCGGTCCCAGCGGCGCCGTGACATCGCGCCCGAGCACTTTGTGGCGATGATGAAGTCGTGCCGCCTCCCTTCGAGCCAGCGCCCGAGGATCTCCTCGGTCCGGCCTACCGTCTCGAGCGTCCCACCGAGCGGGTAGACGTCTGCCGTGTCGAGGAAGGTGATGCCCGCGTCGGCGGCGGTTTCCAGGATCTTGAACGAGGTGGCCTCGTCGCACTGGTAGCCGAACGTCATCGTGCCGAGGCAGAGCCGCGACACCTGCAGGCCTGTGCGGCCCAATCGCGTGTGTTCCATGGGGGTACTCCGGAGAAGCGTCCGCCTCAGTATCGCACGCCGCGCCGGAGCGACTCGCTACGCGTCGCTTCGCCGGCCGGGTGTGAAGCGAACGGGCAGTGACTGCGGCCCCGAGATGAAGATCGACGGGAGTGGCACCGCCGGGCCCGCAGGTTCGATATCCGGGAGGCGCGTCAGGATTTCCCGCAGCATCGCCTTGATTTCGACTCGTGCGATATGTGCGCCGAGACAGTAGTGCGGCCCGCCCCCGCCGAACGCGAGGTGGTCGTTCGGCTTCCGGGTGATGTCGAACCGGTCGGGATCAGGGAAGTGCGATTCGTCCCGGTTCGCCGACCCGTAGAAGATAACGACCTTATCGCCCTCTCGAATCTGCTTTCCGCGGAGCTCGGTGTCGCGTGTCGCGGTTCGCCGCATATGCACCACCGGGCTCACGAACCTCAGCAACTCTTCGACGGCCGACGGCAGGAGCTCGTCCAGGTTCTCGCTCAGCCGCTCACGCTCCTGCGGGTGGTCGAATAGCGTCTGCATCCCGCCCGCAACCAGGTTGCGCGTGGTGTCGCCGCCCGCGTTGATGAGCAGCAGGAAGAACCACATGAACTCCGTGTCCGAAAGCCGGTCCCCGTCGATCTCCGACTGCAGGATGACCGTCGCGAGGTCGTCGCCCGGGTTGGCTCGCTTGTGCGCGGCCACCTCGAGCGCGTAGGACAGCATGTTCTCCCGTGCCTCCCGCTGTCGCTCGTACCCGACCGCCGATGTCTCGGCGTGCATCAGTTCGGTCCACTCGTACAGCCGGACGCCGTCCTCGCGCGGGATGCCCATGAGTTCGGCGATGACGTACGAGGGAAGCTTCCCGGCGATATCGCTGACCAGGTCGCATTCGCCACGTTCGATGACGTCGTCGATGATCTGCCGCGCCATCTCTTCGATCTTCCCGGCCAGCCGCTGGGCCGAGCCCGGCGTGAACCCGCGGCTCACCAGGTTGCGGTACCGGGTGTGCTCGGGCTCGTCCATGTACAGCATCATGTTGCGCGGCCCGGCGAGCGCTTCCTCGGACGCGTCGGGCAACATAATGCCGCCTTTCCACGACGAGAAGGTCTCCGGATCCTTCGAAACCGCGCGCACATCGTCGAAGCGCGTGACCGCCCAGAACCCGCTTCCACCGGGCTCGTCGTGCCAGTGCACCGGGTCGTTTTCGCGCAGCCACCGGAACAGGTCGTGTGGCTGCCCTTTCGCATAGTTGTTGAGGTCGAGCAGGTCAATCACTGGCGCACTGGTCATGATCCACCTCCGTCGTCGAGACCCCGGATTATACCGGCCGGCCTTTGAGTGGCGAGCCGACCCCGTCTACCGGGTAGCAGGTCCGAGCCGAGCACCATCACGGCGGGGATGAGCAGCACCAGCGCCCACAGCACTCCTCCGAGCACGTCCGTCGGCCAGTGGACGCCCATGTATACGTTCGCAGCCAGGTTCGCGAGCAACAGCCCGGCGAGCACTCCGGCGGCGAGCATCGCCCACGTGTTTGCCCGGTGCTTCCACCCCAGCCAGGCAAGGAACCCGTAAAGGACCGTCCCGCTCATCACATGTCCGGCCGGGAAACTCTCGCTCCTGAACCCGGTTCGGCGATCCACCAGCGCCGGGTCGGGACGCGGCCGGTCGACGAGGTCCTTCAATCCCGCCTGCGCGAACGGAAGCACGACCAGCATCGCGACGAGTGCCACCGCTTCAGCACGCCAGCCCGCGAACCATAGGCCGATGGCGGCGATCGCACCGGCGACCAGCACCACCTGCGTGGTCGTTATCGCGCGAACCACCTCCGCCAGGGGCCCCACCCAGCCCGGAAGCGACTGGATCGCATCGGCGATCGCCTCGTCTGGACCGAGCGGACCTGCCTCGTGGGCGGCCACCGAGAGCCACGTGGCCGCGGCAAGCACGGCGATCCACGCCGCCACGCCGACCGCGAACCGGCGGCGCTGAGAGCTGGTACCGCGGCGGGAAGCCCGTTCCCCGTCGCCGTGGTCTACCACGCGCTCGCCCTGTCGTCTGCTCGAGAGGACATTTCTTCCGAAGTCCCTACTTCCCGGTCAATAGCTGCGGGTTTGAGTTATTGACAGGATAGAAGGCGACCGTATACTCCGCGCATCCGGGTTGGGACTGCCCAACGTAGTTTCTTGGGCAGGACTAATAGCAGGTATTCAAGGGGGGACTACTTCCATGCGCCAGGAAGATAACTACTGGGTGCGCCGGATGAAGGCCGGTCGCCTGTCGCGCCGCCGCTTCGTCGGTGGGGCCGCTGCGGCCGGTGTCGGCGCTGCCGCGCTCGGAGCTGTGGGCTGCGGCGACGACGATGACGACAACGGCGGAGGCAGCACCGCGACCGCGGAGCCGACCGGCAGCGCTACACAGGCGACCCAGACGCAGGCTGCCGGCACACCGCAGAAGGGCGGAACGCTCCGGCTTGTTAGCGCGAACAACACCTGGGACACCTTCGACATCGACCGCAGCCGGTTCTCGCCGGTTGGCTGGCTCTTCGGGATGACCAACCTCGGCATCGTCCAGTGGAAGAGCTTCGTGAATCCCGAAATTGAAGGCGCGCTCGCGGAGAGTTGGGAACAGCCCGACCCCATGACCACCGTGTTCAACGTGCGCCCCAACGTTTTCTGGCACGACAAGCCGCCCGTAAACGGCCGCGCTGTCACCGCCGAAGACCTCGCCTTCTTCATCGAACGCAACCGCAACGGCGTGCTGCTCGATGGCACCGAGGACCCGAACTTCTATCGCAAGGCCTCGTACGCCTCGGTCGAAAGCGTCGAAGTAACCGACCCGATGACGGTCACCGTTCGGCACAACCGCCCGGACCCGTTCTTCATCAACATCCTCGCCGGGTCGTACTCGAAGGTCCAGGCGCGCGAAGCCATCGAGGAGTTCGAGAGCCAGTACCAGAACCTCGACGCCCGGCTCATCATCGGCACCGGCCCGTTCGTCCTCGACCAGTTCGCCGCCGAGGGCCAGTCGCACTGGTCGGCGCATCCCAAGTTCTACGAGCAGGTCAACTTCGACGGCGTCCAGTGGTTCCCGCTGTTCACAGACCAGAACGCCCAGGAAGTGGCGTTCCGGCAGAAGGAGCTCGATGCCTACGGCCCCACGCAGAACTCCGTGATCGACCAGCTGAACCAGGACCTGAAGGGTCAGATCACCGAGTCCCGCTACTTCACCGGGAACCCGCAGGCCGGCACCTACTACGGCGGCGCCGAGCCGTGGAGCAACAAGAACCTCATCGGCGCCATCTTCAAGGCGATCGACCGCCGTGCCCTCATTGCCGGCATCCTGCAGGGCAAGGGTGTCATGTCCGGAAATGTGCCGCCTTCCCAGCAGGCCTTCTCTATCAGTGAGCAGGAGCTGCAGACCTTCGACGGGTACAAGGCTGACCGCGAGGCGGAGGAGCGCGAAGCCCGCCAGATGTGGGAAGCCGGTGGTGGCCCGGCCCTCGGCGAAATCATCGTCGACATCCCGGACGTCTGGGAAGGCCTCTACAGCGGCGGCGCTGCGACTATCACCAGCCAGCTGAACCGCGTGCTGGGCAACACCTTCACCGCGAAGATCGAGCCCTACGCGACCATCACGGGGAAGATCGTCAACCAGGAATACGGCAACGGGCGCAACAACATCTGGTTCGGCTGGATTACGGAAGTCACCGACGTCGAACCCACCGTCCTCAACTATCTCACTTACAACTCCAGCTCGCCCCAGTGGCAGCAGTTCGGCGTGAAGAACGATCGGATCGACGAACTCACCGCCAAGGCGATGACGGAGTTCGACCTCGCTGCCCGGCAGGAAATCAGCAAGGACGTCGTGCGCGAGTGCGCCCGGGAGTACGGCGCGGGTGTGATGTACATCATGAACGGCATCTCCACGGTTATGCGGTGGAACTACCTCCACGTGCCCGAGAGCTCGCCGTTCGTCCAGACCCACATGTACGGCACGAAGTACTGGTTCGACCAGAACGACCCGACGTGGCAGGGCCGGCCGGCGTAGGCATGGACAGATAGTGCGGGGGGGTCAGCGCTGCTTCGTGCTGACCCCTCCTTTGGGCGTTACGAACCCGGGACAAGGGAGGCCTCGTGAGGACGTACATTCTTCGGCGGGTACTCATCAACATTCCCGTCATCTGGTTGGTCGCAACGCTCGTGTTCTTCGCGACCAACGTGCTTCCAGGAGACTTCGTCGCGCAGCGAATCGCCGCGCAGGACCCAACGGGCGGGTCCGACCCTGCCATTCGCGAACGGCAGATCCAGGCCGTCCGGGAGGACCTCGGCCTCAACGATCCCGTGCCCGTTCGCTACGTGAAGTACCTGGGGAACCTGCTCCAGGGGGACTTCGGAATCTCGTACCAGACGCGGCGTTCCTCCATCGAAGGCCTCAAGGATGGTCTGCCGTACTCGCTCCAGCTGGCGTCGATGTCGCTGGTCATCGCCGTGGTCACATCGATCCCGATCGGAGTCATCTCCGCGATTCGACAGGATTCCATCTGGGATTACCTGCTCCGCTTCCTTTCGATCCTGTTCCTCGCTGCCCCGAACTTCTGGGTCGCCACCATGGCGATGCTGTACGTCGCGCAATGGAAGCTATGGCATATACCGATTAGCGACTCGCCGCTCCTATGGGAGGACCCCATCGGCAGTATCAAGCTGTTCGGTATCCCCGCGGTTGTCGGCGGGCTCGCGAGCGGCGCTGGCATCATGCGGCTCCTGCGCTCCCAGATGCTCGAAGTTTTGCGCCAGGACTACATCCGAACGGCCTGGGCGAAAGGCATGCGCGAACGCACCGTTGTGATCCGCCACGCCATGAAGAACGCCCTCGTTCCCGTGGTAACAATCCTTGGCCTCTCCATGGCAACGCTGCTGAGCGGCAACGTTGTCCTCGAGCAGCTCTTCGGCATCCCCGGCGTTGGCCGGCAGATCCTCGTCGCGATCCAGGCCCGCGACGTGCCTGTCGTCCAATCGTTCGTCCTCATCGTTGCAACGTTCGTGGTGTTCGTGAACCTGGGTGTGGACCTCGTCTACGGGTTCCTCGACCCACGCATCCGCTACTCGTAAGACCGGAGGACTCCTATGGCGCAATCCCAGGTTTCCGTCGAACTCCCCGGAGTTGCTGGCGTCCCCCGGAGCCTCAGCGATCGCCCGATACTCGTCCGCGCAGGCGTCCACATCTGGCGATTCATCACCGGCAAGCCCCTCGGGGCGTTCGGGGCCCTGCTCATCCTCATCGTGCTGTTCGCTGCAGTCTTCGCGAACCAGATTCAGCGGTACGACCCGAACGATACGTTCACGAAGCCGAATCCGCTCTACGACCCCGAACTCGCCGCCCAGGCACTCGTCGATCCGACCGTTCGGCTCAACCATCCACCCGAGGTGTTCGAAGAAGGCGGCGTCCTGAATCGCCTCGGTAAGCCCTCCAGCGAGAACTGGCTGGGCACCGACCATCTTGGCCGTGACCTCTGGTCCCGCATCGTGCATGGCTCACGCACCGCGGTCATCGTCGGTTTCGGTGCGTCGCTCATCGCGGTGGCAGCCGGCGTCGTCATCGGGCTCGCCAGCGCCTACTTCAGTGGCACCGCCGACTTCGCGATTCAGCGTCTTGTCGACACGTTCCAGGCGTTCCCGCCGCTCATCCTGCTGCTGCTCTTCAACCAGGTGGTGGCCGACCCGACCAGGCTGGCGGTGGCAGGCGACCTGCACATGGA
>CAZWBW010000045.1:10550-21672 GCA_964632355.1 uncultured Anaerolineaceae bacterium
CCTCGAACGGCTGGTGCGCGCGGTGGTGGCCGACCCGACGCTCTACTGGATCACGCTTTCTCTCGGAATCCTTGGCATCGCACAGGTCGTACGTATCGTCAGAAGCGCGGTGCTCAGTACCCGCGAGGAGGTTTACGTAACGGCCGCCAAGACGGTGGGCGCCTCCGATATCCGGATTATGGCGCGCCACATCTTCCCGAACATCACCGCGCCGATCATCGTCGTCTTCACCAGCACGATCGGCGTCTACATCCTCGCCGAAGCCACCCTCGGCTTCCTCGGCCTCAGCGACCCGACCCGCCCGTCGTGGGGCAAGATGGTCGAGGAAGGCCGGCGGCAGGGTACCGGCGAGCCGCTCATGGCGCTGTTCGTTGGTGGCGCGCTGACCCTCACGGTCCTCGGGTTCAACCTCGCCGGCGATGCCCTCCGCGACGTCCTCGACCCGCGGCTTCGCGGCCGCGGTGGCCGCCCCGGCTTCTAGCCAACAACCTTGGTCATCGAACGAAAAGGCCCGGACGTGAAGTCCGGGCCTTCGTGCGTTTCGGCCTGGAACTAAACGTCGGCCCGCGCCCGTCGCCGCTGGGCTTCGTCGATGACTTCAGCGATGTGCATCACGCGCGCTCGGATTCCCGCTTTCCGCACCGCAGCCTCGTACTGCATCTGGCAGCCGGGGTTCGCTGCGACGACCACGTCCGGGCGGTGTTTCGCAAACTGCTCGGCCTTTCGTGCGCGCAGTTCGCCGGACATCCGTGGCTCCACCAGCGAGTAAATTCCCGCGGCCCCGCAACAGAGGTCTGCACCCGCCGTTTCGACCAATTCGCACCCTTCGATGGCCTGCAAGAGCCCGCGGGGCTGTTCGCGGATACGTTGTGCGTGGGCGAGGTGACAGGCGTCCTGGTAGGCGAGCCGCGCTTCGAAGCGTCCGCCAGTCTCCGCGCCGATCTCCGCGAGGTACTCCGAGAAATCGCGTACCCTCCGGGAAAACGCCGCCGCCCGCTCCGCATACCTGGGGTCCTCCGCCAGCAAGTCCCCGTACTCCTTCATCGCCGCGCCGCAGCCCGCCGAATTCACGACGATGACCTGTTCGCCCTCCAGCGCGTCGATGTTTCGGCGCGCCAGCGTTCGCGCGAACTCGAGGTCGCCATCGTGGGCGTGCAACGCGCCGCAGCACCCCTGGCCCGGCGTCGCGACCGCCGCGACACCCGCGCGCCCCAGCACCCGTGCTGTTGCCCGGTGGACGCCGCCGAAGAGCTCGCCCATCACGCACCCGGTGAACAGCGTCACCTCGGCGCGGGGCTGCTTCGGTCGTGGGAGCGGGTCGCCGGGTCGCACCGGCTTCCCGGGCCGGTGCGGGAGCTGCGCTTCCCCACGCCCCAATGCGCCCGGCAGCCGCGCGCCGAGCCGTTCGTACAGGCGCCGCAGCCCGGAGCCCGCCCACCAGCGCGCGGGCGCAACGACCGCTGCCAGCACGCGCGGCCGCGCGACCACCTGCCGGAGGGCGAACCGCCGAATTCGGCGCGAGGCCCGCGCACGCCGCGGCTCCTTCGCGACCTGCGCACGGACGTGCTCCATGATGCGCCCGTACGGCACGCCGCTCGGACAGACCGCCTCGCACGCCCGGCACTGCAGGCACAGGTCCCAGTGCGACTGCACCGCAGCCGTCATCGGGATGTCGCCTTCGCCCACCCCGCGCGCGAGGTAGATGCGGCCGCGCGGCGATTCCGCTTCGAGCCCCGTGACAACGTACGTCGGGCACGAATTGACGCAGAGGCCGCAGTGCACACACCGCGAAAGGTCCGCCTCCGCCGGGGCTTCCTTCGCTACTGGCCAGTTGGCCACGTCATATACCACCGACGAACCTCCCCCGGTTCAGCCGCCCCTTCGGGTCATAGGCTGCTTTCGCGCGGCGCATGAGGTCGATTGCATCCGGTGGATCACCCCACGCATCCACCCGTCCCCGGAACTCGACTGGCATTCGTTCGACGACGAGCGAACCCCCGAACGGTGCCAGTGTCGCTCGAAGTGCCGCGAGCGCGGGTTCGACCGCTCGCACCGGCGGTGCTGTCGTAGCTCCCCATGCGGCCGTGACCGTGCCTGCGAGCGGCCGCACGCCCAGCCGCTCCGGGTGCAGCCGGTCCAGCGCCCCCACAAGCGCCCCGATTTCCGACGGCAGTGTTGCTCCCCGCACGGTGAGCACATCGCCCGCTTCGAACCCGAGGTCGCGGGCCTGCTGGTACCGCTCCGGGTTCGCGTCGCGTGCGCGGCCTCCGAGGAGTCGCCTTGCTACCCGCTCTGCGGCCGCAGGTACCCGCGCGAAGAGCACCAGGCGTCCCCCGGTTCGCAGCACCTCCACCGCCGCAGCCCGCACGTCGGCGCGAAGCAGGGCCTCGGCGAGCTGCAACCCTTCGTCCAGGTTCGCAATGTCCAGTTCGATGCCGACGCTGGGCACGAGCGGGTACACCCGCAGGGCCACCTCGGTCAGGATGCCGAGCGTCCCGAGCGAACCGCAATACAGCCGCATCAGGTCGTACCCGGTCACGTTTTTCACCACGCGCCCGCCGGCTTTCACCAGTTCGCCGTCCGCGCGAAGCACCGTAACGCCGAGCACGAAATCCCGCGGCAGCCCATAGCGCGGTCGCCACGGCCCTCCGGCCCCCACCGCGAGCGTCCCGCCGATGGTCGCACGCTCCGGGTGCGGCGGATCGAGCGGAAGGACCTGCCCGCTCGGGGCGAGCGCCTCGTTGATTTCGGTGATCGTCAGCCCCGCCGGCACTACCACGGTCAGGTCATCGCGCTGATGTTCGATGGGGCCGCGAAGCGCGCCGGAAAGGTCGAGCAGCGCGAACGGACCGTCGGTGGGGTTCCCCAGTTCGAGCCGCGTTCGGCCGGCCGCCGGCACGAGTGTCAGCGTCTCGGGCGCTCGCACGATCTCCCGCAATTCATCGATCGACTCGGGCACGAAGACGGTGTCGGGGGCCCGCCCCGCGACCGCCGGAACGGAGTTCGCCAATGCTTCAGACATAGGCGTCTGGCCCCGCCGCGCGAACGGCCGCTTCGTTGTGCATCATCTCGCCGCAGTTCGTGCCCGTCGGGAGCAGCTTGCACGGGTTGAACCGGCCGCGGTTCCCGAAGATCTCGCGCAGGCGTCCCATGTTCTCGATGTCCGGTTCGCTGTAGAGCCACGGCATGAACTGCTGCTTTTCGAACCCGATGCCGTGCTCGCCGCTGAGCGAGCCGCCGGCTTCGACGCACACCCGCATGATCTCAGCGCCTGCCTCGAGCACCTTCGCCGTCTCGCCGGGAATCCGCTCGTCGAACAGCACGCAGGGGTGCAGGTTCCCGTCGCCAGCGTGGAACACGTTCGCGATGGGCAGTCCGTACCGCTCGCCGATTTCGCCAACCCGCGCCATCACCTCCACGAGCCGCGACCGTGGCACGACCCCATCGAGAATGTAGTAGTTCGGCCGGTGGCGCCCCAGCGATCCGATCGCTCCCTTCCGGCCTTTCCAGAGCAACTCCCGCTCCGCCGCGTCCCGGGCCACCCGGACCTCCATCGCGCCGCGCTTCCGGCACTCGTCCGCGGCCCGCTCGGCCTGCGCCTCTACGACGTCTGGCAGCCCATCGAGTTCGACCAGCAAGACCGCGCCTGCATCCGGCGGGTATCCGCACTGCAGCCCCGCCTCGGCCGCCTGCAGCGTCACGCGGTCCATCATCTCCATAGCCGCCGGCACCATCCCGGCCGCGATGATCGACGAAACGGTCTCGCTCGCCTCCGCGACGCTATCGAAGATGGCGAGGAGCGTGACCACCGAGGCGGGCACCGGCAGGAGCTTCACGACAATCTCCGTCGCGATTCCCAGCGTCCCTTCCGAGCCGATGAACGCGCCGCGGAGGTCGTACCCGAAGCTGTCGGCCACACGTCCGCCGAGCGTCACGATATCGCCCGCTGCCGTGACGACGGTGAGCCCCAGCACGTGGTTCGTCGTTACGCCGAGCGCAAGGCAGTGCGGCCCGCCCGCGTTTTCGGCGACGTTCCCGCCGATGGTGCACGCCTTCTGCGAACTCGGGTCCGGGGCAAAGAACAGCCCATACGGCGCCGCCGCCTCGGAGATCTGGATATTCGGCACGCCCGGCTGCACCACAGCCAGCCGGTTCGCGGCGTCGATCTCGAGGATGCGCCGCATCCGGCCGGTCGCGATGACCACGCCGCGCTCCACGGGCACGGCTCCGCCGCTGAGCCCGGTGCCGGCACCCCGGGGCGTCACGGCAACACCGAGTTCGTTGCACAGCCGAACCACGCGGGCCACCTCTTCGGTGTCGCCCGGGAAAGCCACCGCGTACGGAATCTGCCGGTCGATGGTGCCGTCGTACTGGTAGACGTACAGGTCCTCGGGCCGCCAGGCGACGTGATCCGGACCACAAATCGCCGCGAGGCCTTCGACGAGCTCCCGGCGCGTCGTCATTTGCCCGCCACCGTCCGGCACTCTCGGCAAAGGCCGAATATCGCGAAGTGGTGCAGGTCTGGCGCGAACCCGAAGTCCGTTTCGAGCCGCGCCGCCAGCGAATCGAAGTAGTGGTGCTCGACCTGGCTGATGTGCCCGCAGCTCGAACAGATGAGGTGGTGGTGCGGCTCTGCAGGCGCCCATTCGAACACCGCGTCTGCGCCGCCCATGTCCGTCATCGTCACCAGTTTCATGCGGCGCAGAACGTCCAGCGTCCGGTAGACCGTACTCACATCGACGAACGGGTACTCCTCCCGGACCTGCTCCGCGATCTGGGCCGCGCTGACGTGGCCCTCTGCGTGCCGCAGCGCACGCAGGATCAGCATCCGCTGGGGCGTGACCTTGTACCCTGCCCGCCGGAGCGCCTCCGCCGCCTCTTCTTCACAGCTCATCTCGCCCCAAGTCTACCCCGGCGAGGCCACAACGTGGCTGTCCGCTGTTACCCGTCCCTTAGCGCTGCAATCGGTTCGTCTTGCACCGACTCCTGGAGCCGTGTGGCGAACGCCCCCACGAAGCACGCCGCTGCGAACACCTCGAGGGTCTCTTCGAACACCCACATCCACGAGCCGTGTGCAGCGAACCCATCGACCACGATCGTGCCAGCCACGAACGCCGCGCCGGCGGCGAACTGCAGCAGCGAACGCGGGTGCCGGAGCAGCTCGCGGTAGTACACAGCTGCGACCCACAAGCCGGTGACCATGTATGCCGCGAGGACGGCGTCGCTCGTTCGATGGAAGCCGATTTCTTCGGCGATGGTCGTGCGGTTCCCGATGAACTCGCCGATTCTCCCGTGGAGGTCCAGCGGAGCGTCGAACGACAGGATCATGAAGCCCACCCCGGCGAGGAACCAGAAGTTCAGAAGGCGCCGAACGCCGCCAGCTGGCACTTCGCGCGCGGCGATCAGCAGCCCTACAAGCCCGACGAGCAATGTTTGGGCCACGACGTAGAAGGAGACCGGTCCCAGGTCACGGAATAACTGATGCTGCTCGCCCGGGCCGAACACGATATACCCGAACGCTGCGCTCGCGGCCGACACCACGGCGCCCAGGACAATGAGACGGATCGCGACGTCGCCACGGACTGCCTCGCGGGCAATCACACGGTCGATCGCCCCCGCGACCCGCGGCCCGCCGATGGACGCTGTTGGCCCCGGACGAATGTCACCTGCGTGTCGTACCACTGCCATCGTGCTCCTCCAGTCCGTGCGCCGGACGTTGCCCATCGTTGTCCCGGCCGCCCGCCGCGTCTGTGAACCAGCCCAAGCACGCGCGAAGTCGTGTCGCCCCCACTGCCTTCCTTGTCGCCGCCCCGCAGTCGAATCGCGCTCACGTTCTGTGGCAGCGATCTCACTCGTGCCGCCTGGGCCTCCGTCATAGGTCGGAGGTCGGCGCCTTGGGAGATCTGTGCCACACCAATCGCTGTTCTCGAGTGCTTCTATGCGTAGGTCGCGTGGGTCGGGAGTCGGGCGACATAACGGCTGAGGGGAAGTGCCATGACCGCCTTCACAGCACATCACGAACAAACCGAGCAGGGCGCCGCCAGCGGGTGCATCGAGTCTCGACCGGCGTCCCCGCCCCATCGCCGAGTTGCCGGGTTCGTGATGAGCCCCGGCCGCGCGGTCGCTCACGTGGTCGTTGCCTTCGCGATTGCGGCGGGCCTCGTGCTCGCCCACGACGCAGTGCCGCTCGCAATGTACGCCTGGATCGTGCTCGCGCTCATGGACGTTGGCTTCACGCTCGGCTGGCGGCGGCTGTCGCACGACACACCCGCCGAACAGGCGAGCGTCGACCGCATCCCGCAGTCCGGCGTCTACCTCACCGGCTCGATTTCCAGCCAGGTCCGCCTCGACTACGACGCGGGCACGGCAGAGAAATCGTATAGTCCGACTCGCTTCGTACGGGCGCTGTACCGGCTCTCGTTCCAGGCTCCGTTTCCGTACGAATCGAACATGGCTGCGCTCGAAGCCGCACGTGAGCGCCGCCGGCTCGTCGGGCTGCTAACGCGGTACTGGCTCGGCGAAAACATCGTGGCGCCGGCGCTCGACGTTCGCCGCGAACCCGACGGCCGCGTCGTCTTTGTGACAGAACTCGTTCGCGGCACCGCGCCGCGGGACATCCCGCAGGCGAAGGCATTGCTGTCGCGGCTGACCCGGCATTTCGACGAAGCGGGCATCTCGGCGTGGCAGGTGGCCCCGTACAACCCGCGGTCGGTCGGCAACCTCATGGAGCGCCCCGACGGCACGTTCCGCATCATCGACCTCGAGTCGAACCTCGTGACGCCCGTCATGCCGCCTCGGGTTGCCGTGCGTGCCATCCGTGCAGGCCTCTACCCCTCGTTCGACGAAATCGATCTCGCGCGCCTCGACGCATACCTCGCCGCCCGCTGCGACGACATCATCGAGCGGCTGGGCCCCCCGCGCGCGGCCGAATTGTTCGCATCCGCCTCGGCTTATGCGGAAGCCCAGGACCGCTGGCACGCCAGCGAACGCCGCTTCGCCAGCAAGGCGCTGCGATTCGCTTTCCGGCTGGTCGACGTGCCCTCGTGGATCCGCAGTATCCGCCGCCTGACCCAGGGCAGCCAGCAATTCGCCGAGGACTTCACCGCTACCGGCATCCGCACCTGGGAGGCCGAGGGCCGTCTTTCTCCCGCCGAGGCCGAACGCCTGCGCGCGTCGCTGGCCCTGCCGGAGGTCGCCGCAGCCACGGGTCACCTCGGCGCGCATATGGCCATGAGCGTCCCGCTGCGCTTCCCCCTCGGCAGCATCGCCCGGTCGGCCTGGACGGTGGGCCTGCGGGCCCGCGGTGAGTGGATGGCCCTTCGCGGCCGCGCATCCGCCCGCAGTGTCCGTGACATCCACTCGCTCCCTGTCGCCGTGGTGGCGGCGATACCCGGGTTCGGGACCTTCGCCTACACGCTCGCGAAGCCGCTCCGCCAGCAGCGGGCGATCGGCGCCATCGCGCTCGACCAGTCGCTCCGGCACGTTTCACGATCGCTCTACCGCCGAATCCACCTGGATTCCCTCACGCTGTGGATGGCACGGCCGGCCGAGAACACGCGGTCGAAGGCTTCACGGCTCGTTCGTGCCGCTGGTGCGCTCCCTCGGAAGGTCACGGCCGTCGGGAACCACGCGTACGCGCAGTTCGTGGTCATCGCCGCGTTCGCATCTCTCGCGGCCGCGCCACAGGTGAAGCGGGTCAGCTGGTTCAGCGAATCCGACGCTGCCTTCGACGCAATCGTGCTCGCCGGGCTGTTCGCCGGAGTCGCAGGTGTACTCGCGTTCCGTCTCTTCTGGAGTTCCCGCCGGAACGCGGACTCCCTCGACGATGCTGCGGGCATGTTCCTCTGGGCCGGCGGAGGCCTTCTGCTCGGCGGGATGGCCGTCGACTACGGTCTCGGTATCCACGAAGCCGTGTTCGGGTTCACGGCCGCCCATCTGAACGTATTCCCGTTGCTCACCGACCCCTCGGAGCACCTGGTCACGGTGACCTACGCTGCTCTCGCGCTGGCCCTCGTCGCCGCGTTCCGTCACGAACTCAGCGCCGATCGCGCATCGTCGCTGTACCTCGCGCTCGCAGTCGTCGCTGGCGCACTCATCCTGGTGCAAGACTTCTCGGGCGCGTTCGCGCCGCTGGTCCCGGCGCTGCAGTTCGCCGCAGCGGGACTCGTTGCACTCGCGTTCACCACCCGGCTCGCCGAGGTCGCGTCCACCCTGTCGGACGACACGGTGCCCGGCTTCGCGTTCGATCGCCGCTACATGTGACCGTCGCGCGAACGGCAGAAGGGGGTGGCCAAACCCGGCCACCCCCTTCTCTTGCGTGCGAATCAGTGCTCCGTCCTAGCCGTGCGCCACCTGTTCGATTGCGTCGTGCAACAGGCAGTCCCCGAGCGCCGCATCCGACACCTGCCGCGAGTCGATCCAGCCCTCGGCGGGACTGCTAACGCGGTACCAGCCTTCCCCACGCTCGCCGCCCGCTCCGAAGCTGCCCGGCACGGTGAGCACGAACTCCACGGCCTCGAGTGCGTCCTCATCGTCGAGCGTCGCCACGAGTTCCGCGTCGGCGCTCGGCTGTGCGCGAATTTCGGCCGGGCCGCCCAGCCCGCATGCCACCAGCGAACCCGGAACGCTCTGCAGGATGTACGTCTGTTGCTGCGTGCCGAACCAGTAGTGCCACTGGCCGTTCGCGTCCCGGCCCATGAAAAACGAGAAGGGTCCCGCGTTCGGATCCCCGGCTTCGAACCGTGCGATGCCGCCGGCGATCGCTTCTTCGCCCGACACCAGGTCGATGCAAATCTGCCCCTCGTCGTTGCCCTCGAGGCATGCGTCCCGCGTGAGTGGGCGAACATGCCGCGCATCGAGGGCCTCGAGCGCCGCCGCCAGCGCTGCTTCCGCGTCCGCGCTGGTCGCCGGCGGTTCCGTCTCCGTCGGTGTCGGCGATGGAGCCGCGGTCGTCGGCTGCTCCGTGTCACTCGGCGACGCCGTGCCGGGCACTTCGGTGGTCGTCTCCGAAGCAGCTACGGTCGGCGTCTCGTCGGAGCCGGAATCCCTGAGGCTGCACCCAGCGAGAAGCAGAGCCGCCGCGCAGAGCGCGGCGGCAAGCCAGGGACGAAGGAGGGTGGCGGGGTTCACCTTCCTTTCCCTGCTACCGAATGAGGTATTCACTGGCGACCCAGCCGCTCACCCGGCCATCGATCCGGATCTGGACCCAGTTGTAGCCGTCAGCGGCCACCGGCGTGTTGTCGGTGATCACCAGCTCCGTGCCGGCCGCCAGGCAGTCGCGAATCGCAGCCGAGAGGCCAGCACCTGCCCGCACCCGCAGGCAGCCGGGGCTATCGTCGGTGCGTGCGCGCAGCTCGCCCGAGCCTTCCGCCGCCACCGGGGCGGAACCGGTCTTCGTCAGGTAGTTCGCTGCCACCCAGCCGGTGCCAGACGGCGATTCAACCTGCACCCAGACGAACCCGTCCGCCGAAACCGCGCTGCTCACCACCGTCACGTTCGTGCCAGTCGGCAGGCAGTCGATCCGCGCGGCGCTCAGGCCAGCAGCCGTCCGCAGGTTGAGGCAGTCGCCCGTGCCAGCCGAAACCACAGCCGGTGTGCCCGCGGTCCATTCGCCCTCGCTCGTCGAAGGCGGAGTCTCAGCTGCCGGGGCCGAAGGCGCCGGGGCGCTCCAGCCATCGAGCGGAATCCGATAGATGTGAACCTGCAGGCCGTAGCGTGCCGCAGCCGCGTACGGATCGTAGTTCGGGCGCAGCCGCACCCACTCGTCCCAGTTCTGGTTCGAGTCGATGGCGTTGAAGCGGCCGCCGCCGAGGTTCTCAAGAATGATTGCGGTGTGCAGGCCCGGGTAGTTCGCCCACGGCGAGGTGTTGGCATCGGACGCAATCTGAATGATGTCCCCCTGCTGCGCCTCTTCCGCCGAAACCTCGTACGCGCCTGCCTCGAAGAAGCCGAGCCGGTAGTCGAAGCCGATCTGCCGGCCGGTCGCCTCCGCCACCACCTTCTTCATGAAGGTCCAGCACTGCCCGCCGTGCGTGTTCAGGTACTTCATCGCCGTCGCGGCGATCGGGTGTGTGGGCGCCGCCTGTGCGTTGCTTTCCTTCACGTCCACCAGGGCGAATGGCAGGACGAGCGCAAGTGCGAGCACGAGTAACAAACGTCGTGGTGCTGCGATGACGCCAGTTCTTCGCACAACCACCTCCCATGCGTAATAACAGCCACCCGACCGTATCGCGACTTTGCAAACCAGACACGCATCTCCTGCAATCGGACTGCAAATTTGGAGGTAAGTGATTGTGAAATAAGGGGATATCCCGGGGTAACCCGCAGCTTGCGGAAGGCCCGACGTGCCACGGAACCGCGCCGGGGAGTGATAGGGCAAGTCGATATGTTGTATCGTGTGCCCGCATCACCCGGCACCCGCCGAGAAGGAGGGGGCGATGCGCGACTCTGCGAACCTCCTCACGCCCGCCGATGGCCGGCCAACCCCCTACCGCGGCCGCTCCGCCGATGTGTCCCAGGCCGTCGAGTTCTTCAAGGCCGCGCTGCTCGAAGTCGGTGATTCGGTTCCCGGCCGCACGCAGCTGCTGCAGCAGACCGCGCTCGCCCTACTGACGCGCCGCCACCAGCTCCTCGTCTCGCGCGCGGGAACCGGCAAGTCGCTCTACGGCGAAAGCGTCTTCGCACACTTCCAGGGCGATGTGTTCAAGGCGCAGTTCTCCCAGGGGACGCGCCTCGAAACCATTCTCGGTGGGCTCGACCTGGAGCTCTTCCACCAGGGCAAGCTCTGGCACAACACCACCCGCTCGCTCGTCACCGCCGATTTCGCCTACCTCGACGAGTTCATGAACGCGAGCGACGTCGTCCTCGAAGCGCTGCTCGGCATCCTGAACGAGCGGCGGTTCGTTCAGGGCGAACAGCAGGAAGAGGCTCGCCTCCACACCGCCCTGGCGATGACCAACCACGTCAAGTTCTCGGCGATCTCCGAACCGGTACTCGATCGCTTTCTCTTCAAGGCGTCCATCGACCCCCAGGGTGACGCCCTCAACGACCTGCTGATCGACCTCGCCTACGCGCGCCACCACGGCCGTGTCGAGCGTCCCGAGCATCCGCTGCCGCTCGAGAT
>CAZWBW010000046.1:0-8960 GCA_964632355.1 uncultured Anaerolineaceae bacterium
CCAGTGCCTCGCGGAGGGCCTGCTCGGCGTTGACGTTGCTTCGTCGCCGCGGCGCCCGCCCCAGCAGCTTCACGATGAGTTCGTGCACCTCCACTTCCGCCTCCTGAATGGCGTTCCGTTCGGGCCGGGTGTGGCAGGCGATGAACATGCCGCCCGGCCTGACGCATCGCACGGTCTCGGCCAGCGTCCGCGAGAGGTCGGGCACGAGGTGGAGGATGTGCACGAAGAGCGCCGCGTCGAATGCGTTCGAACGAAAGGGAAGCGCGGCGGCCTCCGCGAGCACGGCGCCAACACCCGGGGTGCGGCGGCGAAGGCGTTCGAGCATGCGAGGCGAGATGTCGACGCCCGTGACCGGAACGCCCTGCGCAGCCAGGGGCACCGCGACCCGGCCGGAGCCGATGCCTACTTCGAGCACATGCGCACCAGCCGGGAGCAGGCGCGCCAGCCGTTCGGCCATCGCCACCTCGGCGTCGGGTGGCAGCCCGCGCGTCTGGTCGTAGATGTCGGCGACACGGTCGAAGGAGAAGTAGAGCGGACCGGACATATCGAGCGGCATACTACCAGGGCCAGGCGGTGGGGCCTGCTGGTGCGGCCGGGTGCGGGGCTTGCAGACAGCCAGAGCGATTACTAAGGTGGCGGCTAACCTTTAGGGGAGGGTGTCCGAATGGCCAGCGAACAACTCCAGGCCGTCCTTCAGATGCTCGCCGAATCCCGTGCCGCCAGCGCCGAACCGATGGACATTGCGGCTCGCCGCCAGGCCATGGAGATGTTCGCGACGCCGCCGGCGGCCGACGTCAAGGTCGAACCGCTGACCCTCGCTGGCATTCCTGCAGAATGGGTCACCGCCCCCAACGCGGACGACCACGTCGTGCTGTATCTGCACGGTGGCGGGTATGTGCTCGGATCCTGCGCAACCCACCGCGACCTTGCCGCGCGGGTATCGCGAGCCGCGGGGGCACGCGTCCTGTTGCTCGACTACCGGCTGGCCCCCGAGCACCCGTTCCCCGCGGCCGTCGATGATGCGACGGCCGCGTACCGCTGGCTGCTCGACCAGGGCATCGCGCCCGAGAAGCTCGCGGTCGCGGGCGACTCCGCGGGCGGTGGACTGGCGGCGGCGACGCTGCTCGCGCTCCGGGATGCCGATGTCGCGCTCCCCTCCTCGGCGGTGCTGATCTCGCCGTGGGTCGACCTCGCGGCGACGGGGAATTCGCTCAGAACGCGAGCCGACCGCGACCCCATGATCGACCCGCAGGGGCTCGACGAAATGGTGCGAGCCTACCTCGGCGACACGGATCCGAAGCACCCGTATGCATCGCCGCTGTACGACGACCTGGCGGGCCTCCCGCCGCTGCTCGTGCAGGTGGGTACCGAAGAAGTGCTATTCGACGATGGCGCGCGGATCGCCGCGCGGGCCTGCGAAGCGGGCGTGCACGTCACTTTCGAGCCGTGGGACGAGATGATCCACGTCTGGCACATCTTCGCGCCCATGCTTCCCGAGGGGCAGGCCGCCATCGACCGGCTCGGCGCGTTTATCCGCGAACGCTGGAGTGCGGACGAGACTCGATCGACAGGTGCCTAGCCGCTCCCCTGCTTGTTCTCGGAAAGGGGCCTGACCACCCGGATCGCGGCGAGGTTCACGAACACGCCCAGCCCCGCGGCGCCAGTTGCGCCAAGCACCCACAGGCCAAACGTGTGGTGCCCGCTCAGCGGACAGGTAACCGCGCTGAGCAGCATCAGGAACGAGACCGGCAACGCCGCGAACAACCCCCAGCGCCGCCCGATCACGCAACCGATCCACGTCGCGATACAGCCCATCGCGAAGACGCCCACGAACACGCCGGTGAAGAACTCCTCGGTCGCGGTGTGTTCGCGCGCGGGCGTCTCGGGGACAAACGCTGTGGACACCAATCCGAGTAACGAAATCGCAGCGGCCGCGAGCCCGGCGTACGTCGGGTGAACGGGCTGGCGGAGATCAGCGATGGCGCGGTCCATGCGGGAGCGAGCTCCCGAGAAGGCTGGCCACCGGGCCACGTGCTCCTTCGAACGCGGCGGAGCAGGTATCCGAAGCAATGCCATGATGTCCCTCCTTCGCGAGCGGCCATTGTCCCGCGAAAGAAGGGCGGTGTGCGTTACGTTAACCTGTCAATTTGCGTGACGTTCACCGTTAGCGCCGGGTGGCGCAACCGCGAATGTCCTACGCGCCGATCGCGCGCTCGACCCCCTCGACGGTCGCGGGCGCCTTCGTCAGTTTCGGGAGGTACTGCGCGTTCGCGGTGTCGGGGTCCTTCAAGCCGTTGCCGGTGAGGATGGCGACGGCGCGTCCGCCGCGGATGAGGCCCGCCTTCGCCTGCTTCAACAGGCCCGCTACCGGCGCGGCGCTCGCCGGTTCGACGAACAGTCCCTCGCGGCTGGCGAGCAAACGGTACGCTTCGAGGATCTCGTCGTCGGTGACGGCGTCGATGAGGCCACCGCTTTCGTCGCGCGCAGCCGTGGCGCCCTTCCAGCTCGCGGGGTTACCGATGCGAATGGCCGAGGCGACAGTCTCGGGCTTCTCGACGGGTTCGCCGCGCACGATGGGCGCGGCTCCCGCCGCCTGGAACCCGTACATCCTGGGGTGCTGGTTCGAAAGGCCGCGTTCGGCGCATTCGACGAACCCCTTCCAGTAGGCGGTGATGTTGCCCGCGTTACCGACCGGGATGGCGAGGATGTCCGGGGCATCGCCGAGCTCCTCGCAGATCTCGTAGGCGGCGGTCTTTTGCCCTTCGATGCGGTGCGGGTTCACCGAGTTCACGAGCGCGATGGGGTGGCGCGACGTGACGTCGCGCGCCGCCTGCAGCGCTTCGTCGAAGTTGCCGTCGACTTCGATGATCTTCGTCCCGAAGGCGATGGCCTGCGCGAGCTTCCCCGCCGCGACCTTGCCGCCGGGAACGAGTACGTAGGAATCGAGTCCGCAGCGCGCGGCATAGGCGGCGGCGCTGGCGCTGGTGTTGCCCGTGCTCGCGCACATGATGGCCCGCGCGCCTTCCTCGACGGCCTTCGCGACAGCGACGACCATGCCCCGGTCCTTGAATGAACCGGTGGGGTTGCACATTTCGAGCTTGAACCAGAGCTCGTCCAGCCCGCAGAGCTGCTCGATGTGCACCGAACGCACGAGCGGCGTGTCGCCTTCGCCGAGCGAGATGAGCGGTGTGCGTTCCGTGAGCGGCAGAACACTCTCCCCGAAGCGGTACAACACTCCGCGGGGTACGGGGCGAGGCACGGGGCGGGTCATGGTTCCTCCGGGGGCTTCAGCGCGTGGAACTTCATCTCCCGGAGCTCTTGTTCGAGCACCTCGATCTGCTTCCGGCGCTGCTTTTCGACCATCTGGTTGTACTTCGTGAACTCGGCGCGCACGTGGTCGACGATCTCCGCGATGTCTTTACGGATGCCTGCCACGCGCTCGGCCAGGCCGGTATGGCGGCCTTCGACCAGCGCCACAGCGCCCTGGACCTTATCGACCATCCCGAGCAGGCGGTCGGTCACCTGCTCGAGGGCATTGAGCCGTTCGTCCACGCGCCGCTGCTGGTCGCGAACGATCTGAATCTCGTGGATAAGTTCTTCGCGCATCGAGCGCTCGTTTACCACGCGCTCGATCAGGTCTTCGTTGCGCTTCACCATCTCGCCGACGACCTGGAGCCGTTCGAACACGACATCGAAGCGCTCCTCGTGGCCGGCCGTGAGCTTCTTCACGACCCGGTCCTCCAGGTCCTTGTTCACCTCGATGCTGCGGTCGAGGCGAAGGCCGAACTGCACGACCATGGCGTCGATTTCGCGCTGCCGCTCCAGGAGGGTCGAGGCGTCCTGGGCGAGCCCGGCCACCTGCGCCTGGATCTGGGCAACGTCGGCGAGCACGAGCCCAAGCTGCGTGGTGGCCTGTTCGATTCGCTTGAACGACTCGGCGCGCTCCTCGCGGTCGTACTGCACTTCCGCGCGCATCAGGCGGATGATGTTGTCCATCTCCGCCTTGTTCGCGAGCACTTCCTGGCGCAGGTCCTCGACGGTCTCCGTCATGGCGGCGACTTTTTCGGGAAGGCCCTTGTACTGCTGGAGCTTCGGGTCGATGGCGCGAACACCTTCGGTGAGGGCGTCGATCTGCTCCTGGAGGTCGAGCACCTGGCGCTGGAGTTGGTCGACCTGTGCGAGCGCGGCGGCCTGGTCTTCGCGCGCTTCGCGAATCTGCTGCTCAAGCCATTCGAGGATCTCGCTGAGTGCGGCGGCCTGGGCCTCGGACATGCTAGCCCTCCACGCGGAGGAAACTTGACACCTGGACGACGACTTCGAGCCCCTCGATCTCGCGGAGAGCGGCCTGCATCGCACCTTCGCGGGCGCGGTGCGTCATGATCACGAGCTCCGCCGTCTGGTGGTCCTCGTTCGCTTCCTTCTGGTTCACAGCGGCGATGCTCACTCCGTGATCGCCGAGCGTCCGCGCAATCTGCGCCAGCACGCCGGGTTTATCGGCCACCGTGACGCGGACATAGTAGCGCGACTGCAGTGCCTCCAGCCCGAGCACCGGGGTATCGCTTTCGAGCGCCCAGTACTTCCGTTCGCGCGTGCCAAGCACGATGCTGTGCGCGAGGTCGAGCAGGTCGGCGACGACGGCCGAGCTCGTCGGATCGGCGCCCGCGCCACGGCCCTGCAGGAGCACCTGCCCGGTCAGGTCGCCTTCGATCTGCACGGCGTTGTACACATCGTCGACCTTGGCGAGCGGCTCGTTCTGCGGCAGGAGTGCGGGCGCGACGCGCGCGATGATGCCGCCGTCGGTCCGTTCGGCGATTGCGAGCAGCTTGATTACGTACCCGAGTTCCTGCGCGTACTGGAAGTCGCGCAGGCTCAGCTTTGTGATCCCCTCGGTGTGGATGTCGGATGGCCGCACGCGCGTCCGGAAGCCAAGGCTCGCCATGATCGCGAGCTTGTAGGCGGCGTCGTAGCCTTCGACGTCGTTCGTTGGGTCGGGTTCGGCGTACCCGAGTTCCTGGGCGCGGGCGAGCGCCTCGGCATAGCCGCCACGGTTCGTGGGCTCGAGGCCCTGCTGGCGCAGCGCTTCGGCCATCGCGCCTTCGCGGGCCATGCTCGTGACGATGTAGTTCGTCGTCCCGTTGATGATGGCGCGAATCGACGAGATGCGGTTCGCGAGCAGGTCGCGGCGAAGTGGCGCGATGAGCGGGATACCACCGCCGACGCTCGCTTCGAACATGATGTCCAGCCCGCGGCTGTGTGCGTCGGCGAGCAGTTCCGGGCCCTGCTTGGCGATGAGCTCCTTGTTCGCGGTGACGACGTGCTTGCCCGCCTTGAGCGCCGCTCGAATGAACGAACCGGCCGGCTCTTCGCCGCCGATGACTTCGACGATGACGTCGATCGATGGGTCGTCGATGAGCGAGTTGACGTCGTCGGTCAGCGTGCCGGGCGGGAGGGTAACGGAGCGGGGCTTCGACAGGTCGCGAACGGCCGCTCGCCGGACGACGAGTTCGGCGCCGACCTGGCGGGCGAAGTACTCGCCCCGTTCGAGGAGGGCGCGGGCCACGCCGCCGCCGACCACTCCGAGTCCGATGAGGCCAACACCAATCTGCTGCTTCATCAGGGCCTAGCCGAGGTTCTTTTCAGCCCAGCGGATGTCGTCCGCATCGAGCTGGCGCTTGATGGTGGTCTGCATTCGCTTTTCGGCGATCAGTTCGTCGAGCCGCAACTGGGCGAGCGAGTCCTTATGGCCCTCGGCGTAGGGGAGCTCGGCGCGCCGTTCGACGCGGAACACCCACCACACGCTGTTGACCTGGACAGGGCCCAGCAGTTCGCCTGTGTTCTTGCCCTCGAGCGCGCTCGCGACGGACTCGGGCAGGAGCTCGGGGGGCTGGGCCTGCATGATGCCGTCTTCCTGGCGGCTCTGGAGGTCGATCGACAGTTCCTGCGCGATGGCGCCCATGTCCTCGCCGCCGTTGATCCGCTCGACGACCTTGTCGGCTTCCTCACGCGACTGCACGACGACGGCGCGGAGTTCGACCTGCTCGCCCGAAGCGGGCAGTTCGGCCCTGATCTGCTCGAGCAGCTTGTCGTTCGCGACGGAGGCTTCGACCATCCGGCGGTAGTTGGCGTCGCTCATGCCCGTCTCGTCGAGGCGCTGGCGATAGAGCGCATCGAACGAGCCGGTGGCCGCCGAGATGCCGAGCGAATCGGCGATGCCCTGGTTGATGTCGTCCTGCGTGATTTCGATGCCGCGCTCGCGGGCGATGGCCAGGGTGAGCGCCTCCTCTTCGAGCTTGCTGAGGAGCTGCTCTTCGAGGACGGCGGTCGCGATACCCGACGACTGGTTCGCCTGGAGCCAGGGCAGCAGCCGGTCGGCGTAGTAGCTCAGCTTGAACTGCTCGCCGCCGACATCGAGCACCACCTGGTTCGGCGTCCGAACCTGGTCGTCGTACACGCGCCAGCCAATGGCGGCCACCACGGCGACCAGCAGCACGCCCGCCGTCCCGAGGATGAGCGCGCGGAGGCGGCTCTCGGTCCAATCGATCCCGGCGAAACGCCGCACACCCGAATCTTTAGCCGGGCGGGGGCGATGCCGGGGCAGGGCAGTGGTGCGTTCGCGTCGTGCGGCCATCGGCGGGTCGGCGCTCCTGTGGGACTACCCGCGCGTGGGGTAGATGTTCGTGATGCGGACGTGCTCGAGCGTGTAGGGCAGGAGCGCGAGGTGCCGGGCGCGCTTGACCGCGGTAGCGACGAGCCGCTGGTGCTTCAGGCAGGTGCCAGTCTTGCGCCGGGGCTCGATCTTGCCGCGTTCGCTGATATACATGCGCAGCCGGCCGACGTCCTTGTAATCGACGCCGGTCACCTTTTCGACGCAGAAGCGGCACACCTTGCGGCGCGGCCCATAGCGGCGAGGCTGGCGCTGCGGCCGCTGCTGTTGCTGCTGCTGCGGCTGTTCGGAAGTGGATGCTGCAGGCTGGGCTGCTGCGGGTCGTTCTTCAGTCGTCATGGTGTGGTCCTTTCCGAATGGGTTTGTGCGCTCGTAGGCGCACCGGAAAGTGCGGCCGCTGGCCGCATACGCCGTTTATTCGAACGGCAGGTCGTCCGGGTCGGTGGGTTCGCGGCTGCCACCGAAGCCCCCGTAGCCGCTGG
This sequence comes from uncultured Anaerolineaceae bacterium, assembly GCA_964632355.1. Taxonomy (GTDB): domain Bacteria; phylum Chloroflexota; class Dehalococcoidia; order Tepidiformales; family Tepidiformaceae; genus JALOAP01. The sequence continues at coordinate 7,147 of CAZWBW010000046.1, forward strand.
AGGCGCCCCGGCCGCGGCCGCTGAAGCTGGTGGAGCCATCGTCCCAGCCACCGCTATCGGCACCCGGGTCCTGGCGGCTGCCAAGGAACTGGATGTTGCTGGCGATGACTTCGGTCCGGTAGTGGCGCTGGCCCTGGTCGTCGTCCCAGCTGCGGGTTTGCAGCCGGCCTTCGACGTAGAGCTGCTTGCCCTTGGTGATGTACTGGCTCAGGCGCTCGGCCTGTTCACGCCACAGGACGATGTTGAACCACTCCGTCTGCTCTTCCCAGTCGCCGCTTGCTCCGCGGCGGCGGGAATTGACGGCGAGGCTGAACTGCGCCTGGGCGGTGCCATTGGCGGTATACCGCAGTTCGGCATCGCGCCCGGCGTTTCCTATGAGCATGACTTTGTTCAGGCCGGCCACCTTACGCCCTCCTCACCTCAGGCGCTTGTTTCGGTTTCCGCAATACTACCGCTTTCGCTGGCAGGGGCGGGTTCAGGGGCAGCCTCGGCAGAGGCCTCCGCCTGTTCCGCCGTCGCGGCGGGTGCAGTTTCGGGCTGCGCTGCGTCAGCCGGTGCCGCTGCTTCGGCGGGCTGGGACGGCTGGGCCGCCTCGGCTTCCGCCTGGCCGCGCTGCGGCGGCGGTGCGGGGAGCTCGTCGGCGCGCACCACCAGGTACCGGAAGACGCGCTCATCGATGCGGAGGCCTGCTTCGAAGGCCCGCACCTCGGAGGGCGGCAGTTCGACGCGCGTCACCACGTAGTCGCCATCGATGACCTTGTTGATCGGGTACGCCATCCGGCGGCGGCCCCAGTGGTCGACGCGGAGGACGCGGCCACCACGGGCTTCGACGGCGCTCGTAAGGAGCTTGACGGGCGCATCGGCGCCCTCGGATTCAGCAACAGCGAGGTCGTAGATGACCGTGACTTCGTATTCCCGCATGGGTCTCCATTACAGCCGGCGATGGGTTTCCCCGCGTGCGGGGCGGACTCCGGCGCAAGCGTTGAGGGTACCGGGAAGCTGTCTCATGGGCAAAAGAGGGCGCCGCTGAACGGCTTCCCCGGCGGGGTGCGGCGGGTATTCCGCGCGCGGACGGCAAACACACGTCGGGCCGGGAGGTGTGAACACGATCCCGGCCCGAAGTGGCACGAATCGCCCGGGGTGCGGGCGAACCGCGATCAGTGCTTGCCGTTGGAGTTGGTTCGCCGCCAGCGGAGGTACTGCCAATAGGCGAGCAGTTCGGGCAGGTCTTCCGGGTGGCGCTCGAGTTCCGAGATGAGTTCGGCGATGTCGCTGTCCTTCACGTACAGCATGTCGCCTTCTTCGCCGAGGAAGTAGTGGAGCGGCCGGTTGAGGATCTTGGCAACGCTCAGCAGCATGTCGATGCCAACGGAGCGCTGGCCGGCCTCATACAGGCTAATCGCGCTTTGCGTGGTGCTCAGCGCGGCGGCAAGCTGCCCCTGGCTCATCCCTGCGTCGCGTCGCGCAGCTCGGATTCGCTGGCCAAGGCTAGCCGATACGGGGGCCTTACCGTTCTCAGTCGTACCTTTGGTCATTTCGCTTTCGAACTCCGAATTCCACCATTCCCAATCCCCGCCCCGGACGACGCACGCTTCCCCATGCGGTTGTGCAATACGGTACGAAGGAAGTCCGGTGGGGTCAATGTTCGCGGAAACGTAACCGTTTTTCGATATTTCAGGATTGGTTCTAGTACGCGAGCACCGGATCGACCACGTTCTCCAGCGGCTCGCCCGCCACAAAGTGTCGCAAATTCCGCAGAAACAGCTCCGTCGCTCGCGTCCCGTATCCTTCGACCGCCCCCGAGATATGCGGCG
>CAZWBW010000046.1:8970-21061 GCA_964632355.1 uncultured Anaerolineaceae bacterium
GTGATGATAACGTTCGGTAGGTCCCACAACTCGCTCTCGGCGGGCAGCGGCTCCGGGTCGGTTACGTCGAGCGCAGCCCCGGCGATCGTGCCGTCTTTCAGCGCGCGGATGAGGGCGGGCTGATCGATCACGGGGCCGCGGGCGATGTTGATGATGCTCGCGGTGGGCTTCATCTTCTTCAGCTCCGCCTCGCCGATCATGTGCGTCGTCTCCGGCGTAAGTGGCACGCAGAGCACCAGGTAGTCGCTTTCGGCGAGCAGCGTGTCGAGATCGGAATACGGCAGGAGCAGGTCGCAATCCGGGTCGGTCTGCCCGGGGCTGACCGTTCGGCGGCTGGCGACGACGCGCATCCCGAAGGCGCGGGCCCGGCGGGCCGTTTCGCGGCCGATGGCGCCCATCCCGGCGATGCCGATGGTCTTGCCGAGGAGTTCGGGCGTGAACCGGAAGCCCCACCGGTGTTCGACCTGGTCGCGCATCGCGTGGTGGAGCCCCTTGCACAGCATCAGCATCACGCCGATGACGTACTCGGCGATGGCCACCGAGGCCAGGCCGCTTACGTTCGTCACAACGAAGCCCCGGTTCAGCAGGCCCTGTTCGGCGAGCCGGTCGACGCCAGCGTTGATGACCTGGAACCACTTGAGGTTCTGCGCCGCGTCGAAGAACTCCTTCGGCACGCCGCCGGGCCCAAACATGATGTCGGCGCCGGCCAGCGCGCGCTTCGCTCGTTCGAGCACCTCGGCGTCGAGTTCCTGGTCGCGGCGCTGATACGCCTCCTCGGGAAAGTCGACGATCTCGATCCGCGGGTCGACTTCCTTGATGCGGCGAACGTGCTCGGGATTGAGCTTGAAGGTGATAGCAATACGAATCGGTTCGGACACGGGTGGCTCCTGCGAATTACCGCCCCAGCGAGAGCCGGTCGGCAAGCACCCCGGGGAGGCCGGCTTCGCGGATGCGGCGCTGTGTGGTTGCGATATCGTACGGGACGCGAAAGAACGTGACGCGTCCTTCGTCGGTATCGAGCAGTGCCCACGCCGCGCGCGGGTCGCCATCGCGCGGCTGGCCCACACCCCCGGGGTTCACGCAAACGGGCCCACCATCGAGTTCGAACACTTCGCCATCCCGGGGCACCGATGGCTCGATCACGTCGCCCTGCTTGCGGACGAACATCGGGATGTGCGTGTGCCCGACGATCGAGCACGGCGTCTCCTGCCGGGCGAAGTGCTCGTTCGCGGCTTCGAAACTATCGAAGTAGCGCCAGAGCGGATCGGCCAGCGTTCCGTGGCAGCGGGTGACAGTGTCGTCTTTCTCGACGGTCGGCAGCCCGGCGAGATACCCGGCCGTCTCCGGTGAGATCGTGCCGGCAGTCCAGCGCGCGGCGGCAGCGGCGTACGGATTGAAGTCCGAGAGGCTGAGCCTGCCGACGACTGCTGCATCGTGGTTCCCCATCACCGAGACAGTACCGGCCTCGCGGAGGCGCGCGACCACGGCCTCGGGGTCGGGCCCGTAGCCCACGATGTCGCCCATGCACCAGATGGCCTCGGCGCCGGCTTGGTGCGCCGAGACAAGAACCGCCTCGAGCGCGGGGAGGTTCGCGTGCACGTCCGAAATGAGGGCCACCTTCATGCGCGGGAGCCTACCACCCCGCGGCGGCACCTCGTGCCGCCCGAGCTCGCCACGCGCGGCCGCCGAGTACAATCGACGCGTAATGCAGGCTGTTGTACTCCTCTCCGGCGGGCTCGATTCGACGACGGTGGCCACCCATGCCGTGCGCGAAGGCCACGAGGTGCGTGCGATCAGCGTCGCCTACGGGCAGCGGCACGACCGCGAACTCCAATCGGCACGCAAAGTCGCGGAGGCGCTCGGGATCCCGCTGCTGGAAGCCAACGCCTCGTTCTACTCGAAGGTCGCGGCGTATTCGGCGCTCACCTCGAAGGACGCCTTCGACCTCCCGGCCGACCGCTCCACGGGCGACATGGCGAAGGATGTGCCGATTACCTACGTCCCGCTGCGAAACACCTTCTTCGTGACGGTGGCTGCGGCGGCGCTCGAAAGCTGGCTCCTCTCGCTCATCGAACAGGAGGGGCGCGACCCAAAGTCGCTCAGCGGCGCCGTCTACGTCGGCGCGAACGCCATCGACTATTCGGGCTACCCGGATTGCCGGCCGGAGTTCTACGAGGCGCTCGAACGGGTGCTCCACCTTGGGAGCAAGGTCGGGAGCGCGTACGGTGTGCCACTTCGCATCGAAGCGCCAATCATTCGCATGTCGAAGGCCGACATCGTGCGCCATGCCGTCGAACTCGGCGCACCGCTCGAGCACACGTGGAGTTGCTACGCCGGCGGCGAACGGCCCTGCGGCACCTGCGATTCGTGCCTGCTGCGCGCCGCGGGATTCGCCGAAGCCGGTGTCGCCGACCCTGCGCTGACCACGGGCTGATGGATACGCTGCTGCTTTCCCGCATGCCCTCGGGCGAACCCGAGATCTTCTCCTCGGTGCAGGGCGAAGGGGTGTCGGCCGGGCTGCCCAGCACGTTCGTGCGGCTGGCCATTTGCAACCTGCGCTGCACGTGGTGCGACACCGCCTACACGTGGGACTGGACCCGGTATCGCCGCGAAGAGCAGGTCACTGAGCGAACGCCCGGCGAGGTCGCCGCGGCGATAACGGCCCGGGCGCCACGCAACGTCGTCATCACGGGCGGCGAACCGCTCATCCAGCGGCGAACGCTGGCGCCGCTCGCGGTGGAACTCCGGGATCGCGGCTACCGCATCGAGGTCGAGACCAACGGGACAATTCGGCCCGGCGAACTCGAACCCTTCGTCGACCAGTGGAACGTGTCACCGAAGCTGTCGCACTCGGGGAACGAGGGTCTGCGGCGGCTGAATCCCGAATCGCTCACGGAGTTCGCGCGGCTCGAAAACGCGTTCTTCAAGTTTGTCGTTCAGCGCGAGTCGGACCTCGACGAGGTGGCCGAACTGCGGGACACGTATCGCATTCCCCCGGCGCGCATCGTGCTCATGCCCGAAGGTCGCACGGCCGCCGAACTCGGGGAGCGCAGCCCCTGGCTCGCCGAACGCTGCACCGAACTCGGGTACCGCTTCAGCAGCCGGCTCCACATCCTCATCTGGGGCGACAAGCGCGGCGTTTAGCGGCGTTCCCCGGTGGTCGCGAAGAGGATGAGCTGCCCGCACAGCCCGCACAGCTTTCGCCCGGAAATTCGCTGCGGGCCACCCGCGAACACGGCCTGGAGTTCTTCCTCCGGGTGCACGCACCAGCCCGGCGGGTCGAGGCGCTCAGCGCTGGCTTCGAGCTCACGAACAGAACGTATGTTCGACATGGTTCAAACCTGACACGCCACGGCCCGATTGCCGAGGGGCAGGTGTCACCTCCTGTCGCGCCGCCGCTCCGTGCCCCGCCCCGGCGGGCAATTCCGTAGACTGCCGCCATGCAGAACCCGGATGGCATCCCTGCTTTCGGCGGCATCTCGACGTTCCTCCACCTCCCCTGGGCAGCCGACGCGGAGGCGCTGCGCGAGGCGGCGCCCGATGTCGCGATCGTCGGTGCGCCGTTCGACGTGGCGGTGACCCACCGGCCGGGCGCGCGGTTCGGGCCGCGGGCGATTCGCGCCGCCAGCTATCTGACCGCTGACTCGCTCTACCACCTCGGCCTGCGCATTGACCCGCTGGAGTACCTGGAGGCAGTCGATGCGGGCGACGCGATGACCTACCCCGGCGACATCGAGCGGAGCCACGACGCGATCCGCGAGAAGTTGCGGGAGGTGTACGAGGCCGTCCCCGGAGTCGTGCCGTTCATCCTCGGCGGTGACCACTCGATCACCTACCCGGCCGCCAGCGTCGTCGCCGAACACCATGGGCGGCGCGTCGGCATCGTGCACTTCGACGCCCACGCCGACACCGCCGACGAATCGTGGGGCGTGAGCCTGAGCCACGGGACACCGATGCGGCGGCTCATCGAGGACGGGTACGTCGCGGGGAAGAATTTCGTGCAGGTAGGCCTGCGCGGGTACTGGCCGCCGCCCGATGTTATCCAGTGGATGGAAGCGCACGGCCTTCGCGCACACTTCATGAGCGAAATCGAAGAACGCGGCTTCGACGCCGTCCTGCACGACGCGATCGAAGAGGCGCTCGACGGCGCGGACATGATCTACCTTTCGGTGGACGTGGACGTGATGGACCCCGCGTTCGCGCCCGGGACCGGGACACCCGAACCCGGCGGGCTTTCTGCGCGCGAACTCCTTCGTGCTGTCCGCGAAATCGTTCTCGAAGTGGAACTCGCCGGGCTCGACGTGGTCGAAGTCTCGCCGCCCTACGACCCCGCGGGCATCACCGCGGAGGCTGCGCACCGGGTGTGCCTCGAGGCGCTGAGCGCGCTGGCGTACCGAAAGCGCGAACAGGCGGGGCTGGCCAGGTGACGCACCTTCTCGACGCAACGACCGGCCGGCTAATCGCCGGCCGCGTGGAGTACGCAACGAACTGGTGGGCGCGGTTTCGCGGGCTGATGTTGCGCCGCTCGCTGCCACCCGGCGGTGCGCTGGTGATCGAACCCTGTTCGTCCATCCACATGATGTTCATGCGGTTCCCCATCGACGCCGTGTTCTACGACCGCGACTACCGCGTGACGAAGGTTGCGCGCCGCGTGCGCCCGTGGGTCGGCGTCGCCGCCGCCGGACGCGGCACCCGCGGCGTGATCGAACTCCCTGCGGGCGCGGCTGCGGGCATCGAACCGGGGCATCACCTGCACCTCGAACCGCGAACGCTGGACGCTGCCGCCTGAGTCCGCACCCCATTGGCCCCGCGTGGCGATAACGGGTTCGTAACTGGCGGCTGCAAAGTGATAAACATGGCAACACGTCCGCCATCGTGATACGCCGCTGGGATTGAGGCGCCGGATAAGGCTGGGCGATGGTGTTCCGAGCGGTAATTTCCGCACGGAGTGTGTGCATGACCACTGCAGAGCCCAAGTCCTCGCTACCCGCAGCAAGCCTCGAATCGGCCCGCCGGGCCGACACGATCAGCCAGCTCAACGCCTGCCTCGCCACCATGATGGACCTCGCGGCAGCCGCGAAGCAGGCCCACTGGAACGTCCGGGGCGTCGCCTTCCGCGACCTCCACAAGACGTTCGATACCATCGCCAGCGAGGCGCGGGAGTGGAGCGACCTCCTGGCCGAACGGGCCGTCACACTGGGTGGCACCGCCCACGGCACCATCCAGGACGTCGCGACGTCGACCAAGCTCCCGCAGTTCCCGACGGACGAGCACAACAGCGAAAAGCTCATCCGCGAGGTGCACAGCCGCGTCATCACCGCCGCCGAGCAGCTCCGTTCGTTCGCGAAGGGGCTCGACGACGAGCTCGTGACGCAGGACATCTGCATCGAGATCATCCGGGGCCTCGAAATGCGGGCATGGATGCTCGACGCGCACCTTGGCGACCAGGGAGCGGGCAGCAGACCGTAGCACGCATCGCAGCCGAATGGCGGGAGTGGGCGCCGCAAGGCGCCCGCTTCTGCTGCCTCGCGCCTAGCGCACGAACGTCGCACGCTGTCCCTGTGCAACTCACATTCGAGGTGGAGGGCGAGGGCCTGCGCCCGGGCCTCCCCGGGGAGGGTGCGGCGCTGGTGGCCTTTATGTCGTTCGCGGTCACGCGTGGCTTCGGCGCACGGCATCCGCTCATCGCGCTCGCCGACCGCCTCCACGACGTGTACCGCGTCCCACTCGGCCCACTGACCACGTTCTACGAACGCGAGGTCGAGGACGCAGAGGACCGCGAAAAACTCGAGATGACCTGGCAGCCCGCCGCGGAACTCCGGGAGTCCCTCGAACGCCTCCTCGACGCCATCCGCGATGACGAGCAGGCGCACGCACTGCTCGCCCGCGCCGACGCCCGCGACCTGCCGCAGCAGGCCGAGGCGCTCCTGGACGAGGTCCGCGCAGCCGAGGCCGCCGGGAAGCGTGTGCGACTGGGGTACGTGCTGTGATTCGACGCCGAAAGAACGCCATTCACGCCCGCGAGGAGTACGAGCATTCGATGCTCGCTGCGCTCACCGAGTCGCAGGCCGGGATGGCGCTCATAACCCCGCGCATCAACCGCATCATCGACCTCATCCAGCTCGCGCCGGGCCGGCGATACGTCGACATCGGCTGCGGAACGTCCGCGTTCGCGCACCTCATCGCGCAGCGGGCCGGCCTCGACGAGCCGCCGATCTGCTTCGACCTTTCGGCCGGCCGGGGACCCGTGGATGCGATCGCCTGGCCCGAAAAACTCCCGCTCCGCGATCGCTCGGTCGATTCGCTGACGTCGCTCTACTACCTGCGGCGCTTCGACGACGACGTGGTCCACGCGTTCGGAGAGGAACTCTCACGGGTACTCGCGCCCGGCGGCGCCGCCCTGGTGGTCGAGGTGGCGCCCGTTCGCAACAGCTTCCTGAACCGCCTGCACGAGAAGGTGCTCTCGCCCGGCACGGCGATGATCGACCTGCGCGGCTGGGGACGGCTGGCGGCACTCTTCACGGAATGCGGCTTCGACGCCATCGACCTCGTGAACCTCGGACCATTTATCGTCCCGCCGATCCCCCGTGTGGGTGTGCTGCTGCGCCGCGCGTGACCGTCAGCCGCGGCGCGATCTTTCGTGCCCGTACCCAGCAAGGCCCGTCTTGATGCGGTCTTCGACTTCCTGGTCGGGGATTTCCGCGTGGCCGGCAACGAACCGCGCGATCGGGTCCTGGCCGTCGCCGGCGTAATCCGGCAACTCCACATCGCTGGCAGAGACCACTTCGATCCGCCCATCCGGGAACACGAAGACACCCTCGCCTTCGTCGACCGTCTTCAACAGCGTCTGTACGCGCGGCACGAGGTCGTCGAACTTGTCCATCACACATCTCCTTGCCTTCGAACCTAGCGCGCTCCACCGACCGTTCGGCCACCCACGGCCGCATTGATACGACACCCACAGCCCGCCGCCCGCCAGTAGCACACGACTGCCCGCCGATGTCCGGCACGCACGTTCCGCTGGTGCTACGGTGACGAAGCAACGAGGGGCTGGATGGTCGATCCTCCACCCACCAGGCCTGTCGAGCCGATCGTGCGGCCCGGGGGACGCGTTACCCGCTACCGCGTCGAACTCCCACACGCCGGCATCATCCCGACCGACGCCAGCCACTTCGAGGCCACGGAGTACGCGCGCCGCCGCACCGGCTGGGCCGGGCTCTGGCTCCGGGTCCAGGACTTGTTCCTCGGCAGGGTCGTGTCCAACGTACGGCTGGCCGAACAGCGGCTCAGCAAGAAGGTCGCGCTGGCCGTGTTCTCCTCCGACGCGCTGTCGTCGACGGCGTATGCGACGCAGGAGATCCTGCTCATCCTCGTGCTGGCGGGAGCGGGCGCAATTACCTACAGCCTGCCGATCGCGGCCGTCATCGTGCTGCTCCTCGGCATCGTCGTCATCTCGTACCGCCAGATCATCCGGGCGTATCCGCGGGGTGGCGGGGCCTACACCGTCGCGCACGAAAACCTCGGCGTTGTGCCGGGACTCGTCGCGGCCGCCGCGCTGCTTATCGATTACGTGCTGACCGTCTCGGTCTCGATCGCGGCGTGCGTCGAAGCCATCGTCGCTGCGTTCCCGGCCACGCAGGGCTGGTCGGTCGCGATGGCGGTATCGCTCGTCGCGGGTATCGCGCTCAGCAACCTGCGTGGGGTGCGCGAATCGGGCACCGCCTTCGCGATTCCCACGTACGGCTTCGTGGTCGTGCTCGGCGGCACCATCGCCGCGGGCATCGTGAAGGTCCTCGTCAGCGACGACGCGAACTTGTTCGCTGTCGGCGAACCCGATCGGCCAATCGCCGCGCAGCAGTCCGTCACGCTCTTCCTCATCCTGCGCGCCTTCTCGCAGGGCTGCACCGCGCTGACGGGCGTCGAGGCGATATCGAATGGCGTTGGCGCGTTCAGGCCGCCCGAATCGAAGAACGCCGCGACGACCATGGCGGCGATGGCGCTGCTGCTGGGTTCGCTGTTCCTCGGCGTCACGCTGCTCGCGCGGCACTTCGGCATTGTCTACGAACACGGCGACACCCAGACCGTCACGTCCCAGATCGGCGAGGAGGTGTTCGGCCGGAACGCCCTGTACTTCACGCTGCAGTTCTTCACAGCGGCCATCCTCTTCCTCGCCGCGAACACCGCATATGCCGGGTTCCCGCTGCTGGGCGCCATCCTCGCGCGCGATGGGTACCTGCCGCGGATCTTCTACCAGCGAGGCAACCGGCTGGTGTTCTCGTGGGGAATCCTCGCGCTTACCGGCCTTTCGGTGCTCCTGCTCGTGGCCTTCGGCGCCAGCACCACGCGATTGATTCCGCTCTACGCGCTCGGCGTGTTCCTCAGCTTCACGCTCGCGCAGGCATCGATGCTGCGCCACTGGGTTCGCACGAAGGAACCGGGTTGGCGGCGCGCCCGGGCCATCAACGCCTTCGGCGCCACTGCAACGGCCGTCGTGTTCGTCATCATCCTCGTCACGAAGTTCACGGGTGGCGGATGGATGGTCGTGGTGGCGCTGCCCATCATCGCGCTCATCCTCTGGCACATCGGCGGGTTCTACCGCTCACTCGAACGGTCGCTCCGGGTGCCGCCTGAAGCAGTGCTTGATATCCGGCCACGCGGACCATCGCCGATCCCGGTCATCGTTCCGGTTCAGCGCATCAACCTCGCTGCGGTGATGGCGCTGGGCGCCGCCTGCGAACGAAGCCGCAGAGTCACCGCCGTCCACGTCATCGTCGACCCCGAAGACCGCTCGTCGGTCGAAGAGCGCTGGCGCCAACAGTTCCCCGGCGTTCCGCTGGTGGTCATCGATTCGCCGTACCGGACCGTAGCCGAACCGATCGCGCTTTACGTGAACGACCTGCTTCGCGCACCACCGCACGAGGTGGCGGTGCTGCTGCCACTCATCAAAGTGGAGCACTGGTGGCATCGGCCGCTGGTGAACCAGAGCGTGAAGGGGCTCGCATCGCTGTTGCGGGGCCGGCGGCACGTCGATGTCGTACCCTATGTGTTCCACCCGGGGAGTCCGCACGGGCGCCGGCGAGCCCTCTCGGGTCCCTGATCAGCGATACACCATGACGCTGCCAACCACCGAAACCGGCCTCGATATCGAATCGCTGAAGAAGCTCGTGCCGCCGTGGCGCGTGGTGCTCCACAACGACGACCACAACACCATGGACCACGTCGTTCGGGCGCTGCTCGCGTCCGTGCCGTCACTCACCGTCGAAGAGGCGGTGGAGATCATGCTCACCGCGCACAACCACGGCGAAGCCACCGTCACCGAATGCCCGAAAGAAACCGCGGAGCTCTACCGCGACCGCCTCGAATCGTTCGGGCTCACGGCGACGATCGAGCCCGCAGGGTGAGTGCCAGGTGCTCGGTGCCCGGTGCTCAGTGAGCGCTCCGGGACTCGGACGCCGTTCGGAACCTGAGCACCCCGGTAGTCGAGGCCCACTGCGGCCTCGGGACCACGGATAGCGCCCCATCGAAGGCGCGAACGTCCACACGCCCGGAGCGGCGCGCGAAGCAAGCCGCGGCGACGCGGGATGAGTGCCCGGTGGGCCGCGCCCAGTCGAGGACTCAGGACTCAGCACCAGCGACCCGCCGCAGCCGATGGCCCGCTGAGCACTGTGCACCGGGCACTGGACACCTACCTCGGCTCGGCCACGAACAGCGGGATGACGCGCTCGGTGCGCTGCTGGTACTCGGCGTAGGGCGGGTAGGCTTCGACGGCGAGCTTCCAGAGCCGGTCGCGTTCGGTGGCGTCGGTCACTTCGCGGGCCCGCATCTTCATCACCTCGGTGCGGTCGCGAATCTCGATGTCCGGGTTCGCGCGGAGGTTGTACACCCACACGGGGTTCTTCGGCGCACCGCCCATTGAGCCGACGAGCACGTAGTTATCGCCGTCCTTCACGCGCATCAGCGGCGTCTTCCGCAGGCCGCCGGTCTTGTTCCCGGTGTTGTAGACGATGATGACCGGCAGGCCGGTATCGCGAAGGGTCGTCCCTTCGGTGCCACCGGAGCGTTCGTACAGTTCGACCTGCTCGCGGACCCAATCGATGGCGGGCGGGATGTAGTCGGGCATCGTGCTTCCTCCTTACTGGTTCGCGCCGAGGCCGAACGCCTCGAAGAGCTCCGGGTACTTCTTCAGGCTCTGACCGCCGTCGATATACAGCGACTGGCCGGTCATGAGCGATGACTCGTCGGATGCGAGGTAGACAGCGAGCCGCGCGACGTCTTCCGGTTCGCCGGCACGGCCGATGGGCGTTTCGCGAAGGAACGCATCGTACACGCCCGGGGCCTGGCGCAGCGCCTCGGTGGCCGGCGTGTGGATCAGCCCCGGCCCGATGGCGTTCACGCGAATCCTGTGGCGGCCAAGTTCGAGCGCCGCCACTTTCGTGAGCATCGCAAGGCCCGCCTTGGCCGAACAGTACGCGGCGAACCCTTCGGTCGGCTGGATGGCGTTTAGGCTCGTGACGTTGATGATGGACCCGCCCTGGCCCGCCTCTATCAGGTGCTTCGCCTCGTGCTTGATGCAGAGAAACGTCCCGGTGAGGGAGACATCCAGCACCGTCTTGAAGTCGTCGAGCGGGTAGTCCTGGATTGGCGAGAAGCCACCGATCCCGGCGTTGTTGAACGCGATGTCGAGGCGGCCGAAGCGACGAACTGCCTGCTGCACCATCCGCTCGACCGCCGCTTCGTCGCGAACGTCGACGACGGCGCCATCGGCGTAGTTGTGCCCGAGTTGGCCGATCAGCGCTCCGATGCCATCGCTGTTCACGTCGGCGATCAGGACGCGCGCGCCTTCTTCGACGAACACTTCGGCGGTGCGCTTGCCGATGCCTGATGCCCCGCCAGTCACAATGGCGACTTTGCCGTCGAGCTTGCCCATCCGGTCCCTCCTCGTAGTCAGGCACATATTCGTGCACGGCGAGGAAGAGGCAAGGCGCGACCGGTGGTCAGCCGAGCACCGACAGCTTCGTCAGCCGAATCGTGCCCTCCGCCGTTTCGACACCGATGGCCCAGATGAACGCGCCGATGGCAGCAGCGCAGGGCCGTTCGTCGCGCCTTCAGCTCCGAGCATCGGCTCCGGGGGCGCGCCCGGGTCCATCACCACCCACCTTCCTTCGTCCGACTCGCTCATCTCCAACGGTCCGGGCCGTACCCGCCCGACCAACAACCTTCCCGCGAACCTGCACGGGCCCGTCGCTAGAGCAGCCCGCGCTCCTTCCGGCGCGCTTCGCCTTCGGCCATCGCGGCGGCGGTCATCTGGTCGACCATCGCGAGGACGGCGTCGCCGGACATCTGGCGGCGGGCTTCGCGAATCACCTGGCGCGGGTTGGGCGCGTCGGGGTTGGGGTTCACACCGAACCCGCCCCCATCGGCCAGTCCGCCATCAATCAGGTTGTAGGTGCCCGTGACGTACTCGGCTTCGTCGCTGGCGAGCCAGCAGGCCAGCGCGCCGATGTCGTACGGCTGGCCGGCGCGCCCGGCCGGGATCGCGCGTTCGTTCTGCTGGCGGACATCGCCTTCGCCCAGGAGCGGCGAACCGAGCGGCGTATCGATAATGCCGGGGCCAATGGCGTTCACCGTGATGTCGAACGGGGCAAGGTCGAGCGCCCAGCAGCGCGTCATCATGCGCACGCCCGCCTTCGAAGCGCAGTAGGCGAACAGGCCCGGCGCAGGCCGTTCGGCGGCAAGCGACGAAATGGTGATGATGCGGCCGCCCTGGTTCTGGCGAACCATCGCGCGGGCGCACACCTGCACGGTGAGGTAGACGCCCTTCAGGTTCACGTCCATCTGGGTGTCCCAGTCCTCTTCGGTCATCGTGAGGATGGAACCACCACGCCCGATGCCCGCGTTCGCGACGGCGATGTGGAGTCCGCCAAGTTCGCGGACCGCCTGGTCGGCCATGCGTTCGAGCGCCTCGCGGTCGCGGACATCGGCCTGGTTCACGGCTGCCTTGCCGCCGGCCTCGGTGATCATCCGTGCGGTCTCTTCGGCGCGGTCGAGCAGCGCATCGCTGGCGAGGACTGCGGCGCCCTGCTTCGCGAAC
>CAZWBW010000047.1:0-21011 GCA_964632355.1 uncultured Anaerolineaceae bacterium
TTAATGGAGGCGTGGGGTTGACCCTTTTCCTCATCGAGTACGACACGACGCGGCCCGAGGCGGCGGATGCGCAGAAACTCCTCGCGGACACGTCTGAAGCGGCCACCAAGTCTGGTGGCGAGGTCATCGAAACGCACATCGCGCCGGATATCAACCGGGCGTACGTAGTGGTGGAGCACGACCGCGAGAACGGCCTGCGCGCGGCGCTGGCGGCAGCTCGGCTGCCGGAGCACGAACTGGCGCAGGTACGCCTTGTGGGGGCAACCCTCGAGGAGGTGAAGGCGAACAAGACGTCGCCGGGCTTCCTTGTGGAGTGGGACTTCCCCGAGGGCCTCGACATGGACACTTACCTCGCCCGGAAGAAGGAGAAGGCGCCGCTCTACGCGAAGGTCCCCGAGGTTGCGTTCCGGCGGACATACGTGCGTGAGGACATGGTGAAGTGCCTCTGCCTCTACGACGCACCGGATGAGGATGCCGTTCGCCGCGCGCGGGAAGTGGTGGAGACCCCGGTCGACCGCCTCACCCGCCTGCAGTCCGGTCAGTAGTCGGCGCCATGGGGACGTTCACGCCCAGCCTGTTGCTCGATGACGCCGAACTCGCGCAGTGCCGCGAGTTCCTGGAGCCGCGCGCAGCCGCGGTCGACTGTGGCGAGGCAACGTTCTGCGACGCGGCACCGTTCATCGCGTCGAACCTGCTCGGAGACATCGCCGGCCCGCCCGAGGCGCCGAACCAGAACCTCGAGCGGGTGGTTTCGGCGCTCGCGACCGTCGGCTGGTTCGATATGGGCACGGCGTTCTCGCTGTGGTGCCAGCGGATGGTGCTCGAATTCCTCGCGAAGGCGCCGAGCGGCTCGGCGTGCCGGGAGGAAGCGCTGGTCGCGCTGCGGCGTGGCGACCGCATCGGGACGTCGGCGATGGCCGGTCCGATGGCGCACTTCGTGAGCGGAGCCCCGCTGACGTTGAAGGCCACACCGAACGAAAAGGGCGGCTACCGCATCTCGGGCGTGATCCCCTGGGCATCGAACCTGGCGGAAGGGAAGTCGATCATCGTTTCGGTGGCTGCGCGCGAATCCGGGGATCCGGTGGTCTTCGCGACGCCGATCGAATCGCCGGGCATCCGCATCGGGAGCTTCGCGCCGCTCATCGCCATGCAGGGCACGCTCAGCACCTCGATGACGTTCGAGGACGTGGAGGTCCCGGCGGGCTGGGTGGTCACCGAGAACTTCCGCGAGTTCATGACGTCGATTCGGCCGATCTTCCTGGTCCTGCAGTCGTCCTACTGCTGGGGGCTGGCGGCGCGAGCGGTGGCCGAGTCGGAGCAGGCCGCTCGCGGCGTTGCCGAAGTCTTCCGCGATGAGATTGCGGAGGCCCACGCGCGCGTCGAACGACAGGCCGAGCGCCTGCTTGCGGTGGCGCGTGCCCAGTGCGAGGGCTTTTCCGTGCCGGAACTGCTCGAGATTCGCCTTGAGGCGGCGAAGCTGGCCACCGACTGCACGAGCCTGGAGTCGCGTGTTATCGGCGGCCGGAGCTACATCGCCAGCTGCGAGACTTCGCGCCGGGTGCGCGAAGCACTGTTCCTGCCTGTCCAGGCGCCGACCGAAGGACAACTGCGATGGGAACGTTCGCAATACGACTAACCGGTGCGACCCGCTCGTACATGCGAGACGGGAAGCCCGTGTGCGCCATCAAGGACGTGACCTTCGACGTCGGCGAACGGGAGGTCGTGGCGCTGCTAGGCCCGAGCGGCTGCGGGAAATCGACCCTGCTGCGAGCCATCGCGGGACTCGAGGAACTGGATAGCGGGCGAATTGAGCACGGGCGGCCGAGCGACGGCCGCCCACCCGCGGGCATCGTGTTCCAGGAGCCGCTTCTGCTGCCGTGGCTGACCATCCGCGAGAACGTCGCACTGGGACTTCGCTACAGGGCGAACCGTGGCCGGGGCACCGCGGCAGATGTCGAGCGGGTGCTGAACGAATTCGGCATCGCGTCGATCGCCGATTCGTACCCGAACGAAGTCTCGGGCGGACAGGCACAGCGCGCCAGCCTCGCGCGGACCGTGGTCACAAAGCCGTCGGTGTTGCTGCTGGACGAGCCGTTTTCGGCGCTCGACCCGGCGACCCGGGCAGCGATGCAGCAGTGGCTTCGCGACATCATTCGGAAGCAGGAGCTGGCCGCGATCCTGGTGACGCACGACGTCGACGAAGCGCTGGCCGTGAGCGACCGCGTCCTGTTGATGACGAAGGGTCCGGGCAGCATCGTCGACAGCTGGGAGGGGCCACACAGCCCCGAATCCCATGCGAAGGCGCGGGACGCCATCCTCGGGCGGTACCGGACCGATATCGGCCTGGGGGCCACGGGTTCCTACGCCATCTGATTGCACTGTTCTGAATCCCACCACACTGGAGCCAACCCATGCACGAGATGAACCGTCGCCGCTTCCTGCAACTCGCAGGGCTCACAGGGCTTGCCCTCACCACGCCCGCCCTTGGCCTTGCGTGTGGAGGTGACGATGACGATGACGGCGGGAACAACGGCTCCACTGGTGGCGATTCGACCATCCCGGCGGCCACTCCCGCGGGCGAGCTGGAGCAGACGCGGCTGCGCGTGGGGTACCTACCGATCACGGATGCGACACCGCTGCTGATCGCACACGCGAACGGGTACTACAGGGATGCCGGCCTCGAAGTCGAAGGGCCGACGTTATTCCGGAGCTGGCCGGCCATCGCTGAGGCGTTCCAGGCGCGGCAGGTCGACGTGGTCCACATGCTGATGCCGACGACGGTGTTCATGCGTTTCGGGCAGCAGGTGCCGGTGAAGGTTGTGGCGTGGAACCACATGGACGGTTCGGCGCTGACCGTGGCCAACGACGTGGAGTCGCTGGAAGACGTCATCGGGAAGACGATTGCGATCCCGTCCTACTATTCGATCCACAACATCACGCTCCAGCAGCTCCTGAGGTCGGCGAACATCACGCCGGTGATCAGCGGGGACGCCTCGGCGGCCGACCGGCAGGTGAAGCTGGTGGTGATGGCGCCGCCGGACATGCCGCCGGCCATCGCGAACGGGTCCATCGCGGGCTACATCGTGGCGGAGCCGTTCAACGCGGCCGCGGAGGTGAACGGCGTCGGCAAGATCCTTCGCTTCACGGGCGACATCTGGCAGCACCATGCCTGCTGCGTCGTCATCATGCACGAGGACGCGATCAACGAACGACCGAACTGGGCCCAGGCAACGGTTTCGGCGATCGCGCGGGCACAGCTCTTCGCCAGCCAGAACCGCGAAGAGACAGCGAAGATCCTTTCGAACGAAGGGAACGACTACCTCCCGCAGCCGCGCCAGGTCATCGAGCAGGCGCTGAACCACTACGACAAGGACGAGTACGGCGGGAACGCCATCCAGCACCCGGACTGGCCGAACCAGCGCATCGACTTCCAGCCCTTCCCGTTCGCGAGCTACACGGAAGAACTCGTGCGGCTGATGAAGGAGACGGTCGTTGAGGGTGACACGCGGTTCCTCGCCGACCTCGACCCGGCGGCTGCGCACGAGCAGCTCGTGGACGACCGGTTCGCGCGTGAGGCGGTTGCGCAGCTCGGCGGCGCCTCGGCGTTCGGGATCCCGGATTCGTTGAGCCGCACCGAGGTCATCGAGCCGTGAATTCGGTGCGACGGTCGTGGCCGCACTTCGAGCGGCTCCTGCTCGCCGTGGTCGGGCTCGCCGTGACCATCCTCCTGTGGTGGGTCGCGGTGGAACTGATGAAGGACGAGAAGCCGTTCCTAGCGAAGTTCGCGCCACGACCGACGGCCGACGCGCTGGTGGACCTGGTTCGCACGGGCGACATCTGGCCGGATGTGCAGGCGAGCCTGCGGCGGGTGGTGCTGGCGCTCGTGATGGCGACGCTGATCGGGGTGCCTCTGGGCGTGCTTGTTGGGAGTTCGCGGCGGTTCCGGGTGGCCTCGGCGCCGACGTTCCAGTTCGTGCGCATGGTTTCGCCGCTGGCATGGACGCCGCTGGCGATCATTGTGCTCGGCGTCGGCGATTCGCCGGTGCTGTTCCTGCTGGTCATCGGTGGCGTATGGCCGATTATGTTGAACACGGCGAGCGGCGTGCAGTCGATAGACCCGCGCTGGATCAGCGTCGGGCGGTCGCTCGGCGGGAGCCGGCGGGAAGTGTTCCAGACGATTACGTGGCCGGCGATTCGGCCCCATGTGCTCACCGGCATCCGGCTCTCGGTAGGTATCGCGTGGGTGATCCTGGTGCCGGCGGAGATGCTGGGCGTCGACTCAGGGCTGGGATACGCAATCCTCGATGCGCGCGACCGGCTGGCCTACTCGGAGATGATGGCCGTGGTACTCATCATTGGGTTCCTCGGGATGATCATCGACACCGTGGCCCGGACGATCTTTTCCGAGCATCCATTCGCCGCCTTTGCGGCCATACGGAGAAAGGTGGCGCGCGCCCGCAGCCCGCGGGGTGGCGTTGAAGGACGGCGCGTACCGCTCTAGGGGCTCGCCGGTCACACGAACCACAAAGGGAGGGGAGGTGTACTGCCTCCCCTCCCTTATATCTGCGCGAACCAGGACTACTGGGCTGCGCTGGGCTCGGACCCGGTCTGTGCGGGAGCGGCGACCGGGGGAGCTTCGACGTGGACCCTCGGGAGCGAGCGGTCGAGCCAGCGGGGGAACCACCAGTTCGCCCGGCCGAGGAGCTCCATCGTGGCCGGCACGAGGATGAGCCGGATGACAGTCGCATCGACGGCGACGGCCACCGCGAGCCCGAGGCCAGCCATCTTCAGTGCCCGGTCGTCGCCGAGGACGAAGCTACCGAACACGAAGACCATGATGGCGGCCGCTGCCGAGATGACACGCGCGGTGGCGGATAGGCCATCGGCCACGGCCGTCCCGTTGTTCCCGGACCGGTCGTACTCCTCGCGGATCCGGGACAGGAGGAAGACTTCGTAGTCCATGGAGAGCCCGAAGACGATGGCGAACAGCATCATCGGGATCCAGGCTTCGACCGGGCCTTCCTTGCCCACGCCGAGGAGTTCGAGGCCCCAGCCCCACTGGAAGATGGCGACCAGCACGCCGTAGGCGGCACTGATCGACAGCAGGTTCATGATGATGGCCTTCACCGGCACCAGGATGCTGCGGAAGACGACCATCAGGAGGATGAACGACAGTGCCAGGACGGCGCCGAAGAAGATCGGCAGGCGGTCGAAGGTGAACTCGGCGAAGTCGGTCGCCCCGGCCGTCACGCCGCCAACCTTGATATCGAGTTCGTTGCCAACGGTCGCCGGGATGACGTTGTCCCGGAGCTCGTGGACGAGGTCTGCGGTCTCCTTGTCCTGCGGCGACGATGCCGGGATGACCTGGATGATGGCCGCGGAGCCGTCCTCGTTCAGGATCGGCGGGCTCGCGAAGGCGACACCCGGGGTCTGGTTGAGCTGCTCGGAGAGCCGGTTCATGACCTCGATGTCGGCCTCGCCGTCCGGCAGGGTCGCCGCGGCGAGCATCGGGCCGTTGAACCCGGGGCCAAAGCCCTCCGACAGGAGGTCGTAGGCGCGGCGGCTGGTGTCCTCTTCGGGCCGGTTCCCGGCGTCCGAGAAGCCAAGGCGCATCGCGAACACGGGAGCGGCCAGGATCACGAGGAGCAGCACACCGAAGATGGCGGACGGCCACGGATGGCGCTGCAGGAAGTAGCTCCAGCGGTGCCAGAACGACTCGCCGCGAGCCTCGGCCTGCCGGCGATGAGGAAGGCCGAAGCGGTCGATGTTCCGCCCGACGAAGCCAAGGATGGCCGGCACGAGCGTGACCGAGGCGATCATCGTCATGAGGACGGCGAGCGAGGCACCAAGGCCGAGCCCGCGCATCATGTCGAGGCCCATGAAGAGCATGCCGAGCAGCGAGATGACGACGGTACAGCCTGCGAAGAGCACCGCGCGGCCAGCCGTGTTGATGGCCAGCGGCACGGCTTCCGCCGGCTCCATGCCTTCATGCAGCGCGTTCCGGTAGCGGGTGACGATGAACAGCGCGTAGTCGATGCCCACGCCGATGCCGATCATGACCGCGACAGGCGTGGTGAAGTCGGGCATTTCGAGCCAGTTGGTGGCCAGCCGGATGAGCGCGTAGCCGGTACCGATGCCGAAGAGGGCAGCGACGATCGGCAGGCCCATCGCCAGCAGCGACCCGAACGCGATAAGCAGGATGACGGCTGCGCCGATCAGGCCGATGACTTCGCTCGAGGGTTCGGACCATTCGGCGAACATGTCGCCGCCGAGCTCGACGGTCAGGCCGGTGACGCTGATCTCCTTCGCGATCTCCTTCACGTGATCGCCTGCGGAGACGTACTCCTCCTGCGAGCGGTCTTCGAAGTTGATCTCGGCGTAGGCGATCCGGCCGTCGGGTGCGACCTGGCGTTCGCCGCCGGGCTCATAGGGCGAGACGAGGGTGATGTTCGGAACCTCTGCTTCGATCCTCGCGAAGAAGGATTCCATCGCCTCGCGCACTTCGGGGTCGGTGACGCCCTGGTCGGCCTGGAACACGACCTGTCCCTGCGCGCCAGTGCGGTCTGCGAAGCCCGAGCTCTCCAGGATGTCGATGGCCTCCTGGCTTTCGGAGCCGGGCAACTCGAACTGCGTGCGGTAGTCGCCGCCGGCCACCGCTGCCAGGCCGAGGGCACCAAAGAGGAACAGTACCCACGCCCCGAGCACGATGCGGCGGCGCCGATAAGAAAAAGCCCCGAGACGTCCGAGCACGGTCGCCTTCGGGGGTGCGGCGGGAGCCTTGGGCTGCGTCATTGGCGGTCTCCTGTGGTGGGTTTAAGCAGGTCGCCACATAGGAGACTGGGCCAATCCGGGCGGGAAGTATATGAACGGGGGCACACAGTACCGGGGCGGTCGCAGCGGCTACCCGGCGCGCTCGGGTTCGAGCCCGCCGCGGTCTTCGATCTCCCAGGCATGGTCGAGGACGTGCCAGGCAATGCGGCGGACGGCGTAGCGCAACAGCCAGCCCCGGCCATCCTCGCGTGCCGATTGCGCGGACCGGATGACGCGCAGGATGTCGTCGTGGAGGGCGGTGATGGCGGCGCGGTCGTCGAACTGCGGCTCGCGGTGACGCACGCCGATGTTGCGGGCGTAGGACGTCTCGGCAGCAAGAACGTGCTGGAGGACCTTGTCGCGGTCGCGGCCGCCACCCCGGGGACCCTTCGCGAGCTCGGCGGGCGCGCGGGATGCGGCGCGATCGAGCGCGCGCCAGGAGGCGGCGACGAGCTCCGCGAGCCGTTCGGCCTCCCCAGGGGCCAGCGGATCGCTGTCCCGGGCGGCGGGATGGCCCGGCGCGCCGAAGTCGGTAGTACCGCTCCCCTTCACGCGTTCGACAATTTCCGGCGACAGATCGGCGGGCGAAAGCTCGAACCCGGCGTCGGCCGCGACAACGGCGTAGCGCGGCGCGTAGGCGACGAGCGATTCGAGCGCCGCGGCTTCGGTCTTGCCAGAGCGGCACCAGCCGGGCCAATCGTAGGCACAGGCAAAGGTTCGCTTCGAACCCTCTTCGAGGTAGACGGTGAGCATGCGTCGAATTGTGCACGGCGACCGGCGCATTTCATAGCGGGATGGCACTGCGGTCGCGGGGCTATGATGCATGTATGGGACGGGGCGAGACACGCCGGAGACTGCGGCGGGGCGTCATCCCCACGACTATCCGGGGATGCCTGTTCGACCTCGATGGCGTGTTGACGAAAACCGCCCGGGTTCACGAAGCAGCCTGGAAGCGGATGTTCGACGACTTCCTGCGGGAGCGGGAGGGCGAAAGCTTCCGGCCGTTTGAGCATGACGAGTACCTGCGGTACGTGGACGGGCGACTGCGGCTCGATGGCGTACGGCGCTTTCTCGAATCTCGGGACATTGCGTTACCCGAGGGGTCGCCAGCCGACACTGCCGACATGGATACCGTTCATGGCCTCGCGGCGCGCAAGAACGGGTACTTTCTCGATGCGCTGCGGCGGGACGGCGTGGAGGTGTACGCGGAATCGGTGCAATTCGTCGAGGCCGTTCGAGCGGCGGAGTTCCGAACCGCCGTGGTGACGGCCAGCCGCAACTGCAGCGAAGTGCTGGAAGCGGCAGGGCTGGTGGGCCTGTTCGAAGTCCAAATCGATGGGAACGTGGCACACCGAGAAGGGCTGCGAGGGAAACCGGAACCCGATACATTCCTGGCTGCGGCCCGGGCACTTGGTTTGAGTGCCGCGGCAAGCGCTGTGTTCGAAGATGCTGAAGCCGGAGTTGAGGCAGGGCGACGCGGTGCGTTCGGCTGGGTGGTGGGCGTGGACCGCACCGGGAACGCGAAGGCATTACGCGAGCGCGGTGCAGATATAGTGGTGGGGGACCTTGGCGAGTTGTTGGAGGACTGATGATCGGTAGCGGGATTTTCACCGTCGAGCCGTGGGCAGTGACGGAGCCGGAGCTCCACCTGGACCTGCTAGGCGAAACCGAGTCGATCTTCAGTCTTTCGAACGGACACATCGGGCTCCGCGGCAACCTGGACGAGGGCGAGCCCCATATTGCCCCTGGCACCTATCTGAACGGCTTCTACGAGACGCTTCCATTGCCTTACGCGGAAACCGGGTATGGCTACCCGGAACAGGGGCAGTCGCTCATCAACGTGACGGACGGGAAGATCACCCGCCTGCTCATCGATGACGAGTTGTTCGACGTTCGCCACGGGACGCTCAAGCGGCACATCCGCACGCTCGATATGCGCGCGGGCGTCCTACGGCGCGAGGTGGAATGGGTCTCGGCGGCGGGCCAGGGTGTGCGAGTTCGCACCACGCGGCTCGTGTCGTTCGTGCACCGGGCGATCGCGGCGGTGCGGATGGAGGTGGAGCCCATCGACGATGCCGCCCGCGTCGTAGTGCAGTCGGTGCTCATCCCGAACGAACCGCTGGCCGAGCGGCGGGATGATCCGCGGGCGGCCGCCGCGCTCCGGGCGCCGCTCGTCTGCGATTACGTCTACCAGAACGGGAGCGAGGTTTCGCTCGGGCACCACACGCAGGGGAGCGGCCTCCGGATGGCCGCGGGCCTCGACCACGTCATCGACGGGCCGCCGGGAACCGAGCATAGTGCGGAAGCCCGCGACGACCTTGGCCGTGTGACTATCAGCACCGAACTGAAGCCGGGCGAGAAGCTGACGGTCGTGAAGTTCATGGCGTACGCGTGGTCGAGCGTCCGTTCGATGCCGTCGCTGCGTGACCAGGTCGACGCGGCGCTGGCGGCGGCGCGGCACACCGGCTGGGACGGGCTGGTGAGGGGACAGCGGGAGTACCTCGACCAGTTCTGGCGCCACGCGATCGTCGAAATCGATGGCGACCCGGTACTGCAGCAGGCCATCCGGTTCGCGCTGTTCCAGGTGATCCAGTCGGCCGCCCGCGCGGAGAAGCGCGCGATTCCCGCAAAGGGCCTCACAGGCCGTGGGTACGACGGTCACACGTTCTGGGACCAGGAGATGTACGTGCTGCCGGTGCTCACGTACACGTCGCCGAACGCCGCGCGCGACGCGCTGTTGTGGCGCCATTCGACGCTGCCCCAGGCGAAGCAACGCGCGAAGGAGTTACGGCTCCAGGGGGCGGCGTTCCCGTGGAGAACGATCGGGGGGAGCGAGTGCTCCGGGTACTGGCCGGCGGGTACGGCGGCGTTCCACGTGAACGCCGACATCGCCGAAGCCGTTCGCCGGTATGTGCGGGCCACGGGCGACGAAGAGTTCGGGATGGGGCCCGGGTTCGACCTTGTCATCGAGACCGCGCGCCTCTGGGCTTCGCTCGGCCACCACGACGCCGAGGGCAATTTCCGCATCGACGGGGTGACCGGGCCGGACGAATATTCGGCGTTGGCGGACAACAACACGTTCACCAACCTGATGGCCGCGCGGAACCTCCGGGTTGCCGCGGACCTTGCGGAACAGTACCCGGTGCGGGCCGACGAACTGGGGGTCACTGCCACGGAGATCGCGGAGTGGCGGAAGGCCGCCGATACCATCGTGATCCCGTTCGACCACGAACAGGGAATCACCGCGCAGGCGGAAGGATTCACGCGCTACCGCAGGTGGGACTTCGAGGCGACGCCGCATACGGACTACCCGCTGCTCCTGCACTACCCGTACTACCTCCTGTACTCGAGCCAGGTGGTGAAGCAGGCGGACCTGGTGTTCGCGCTGTACATTTGCAGCGAGTGCTTCTCGGACGAGCAGAAGCGCAGGGACTTCGAGTACTACGAAGCAATTACGGTGCGCGACTCGACGCTTTCGGCGTGCATCCAGGCGATCGTCGCGGCGGAAGTGGGGTACCTCGACCTCGCGTACCAGTACGTGCGGGAATCGGCGCTGGTCGACCTGGCACGTATCGCCGGGAACACGGAGGACGGGCTGCATCTCGCGTCGCTAGCGGGGAGCTGGCTCGGGGTTGTCGCCGGGTTCGGCGGCATGCGCGACCACGGCGAGGTGCTCTCATTCGCGCCGCGGCTCCCACGGCAGCTGCAGCGTGTCGCATTCCACCTGCGATTCAAGGACAACTGCCTGCGGGTAGAGATCACGCCCGAAGAGGTCCGCTACACACTCATGGAGGGGTCGGGCCTCGAGTTCGATCACGTCGGTACGCGGCTCTCGATCAGGGTCGGCGAACCGATCGTGATGAAGCCCGCCCCGGTCTACAAACCCGACCCGCCGGGGGCAGCGCCGCCACCGGGCCGTGCACCACTCCAGTGGGGCATCGGGCGAGAGGGCTAGCGCGCCACGACGCTCCAACGGGGCCGGGTTCACCGTGCGGACGGCCGCAGCACGGGAGGTTCCCTGCGCGGTAGAGTGAAGTATGACCAGTGCGGACCCGCGAAGCGGCACAGCCGAAGAACCGTGGCTACGTGACGCGGGTGAAGTCGCCGAGGCGCTGGGGGTCGACCCCGGACAGGGGCTTTCCAGCACCGAAGCCGAGAGCCGCCTGCAACGATTCGGACCGAACCAGCTCGACGCGGTGCGCCCGGCCCCCGAATGGCAGAAGTTCCTCAAGCAGTTCCGGGATCCGCTCATCTACCTGCTCGGCGTGGCGGTGGCCGTCTCGTTCGTGGCGTGGCTGGTCGAAGGCGCCGACGGCTTTCCGTTCGAATCGGTGGTCATCGTCGCCATCGTGGTGGCGAACGCCGTGCTGGGGTACGTGCAGGAGGCTCGCGCCGAGCAGGCTGTCGCGGCGCTCCAGCGCATGGCCGCGGCGACCGCGACGGTCGTCCGGGACGGGCAGACACGCACGGTGCCGGCCACGGATATCGTCCCGGGGGACGTCCTGTTGCTGTCGGAAGGCGATGCGGTCCCTGCGGACGGGCGGCTCCTCGAGTCTGCGTCGCTGAAGGTCGCGGAGGCTTCGCTGACGGGCGAAAGCGAGCCCGTGCTGAAAGATGCGGCGACGCTCGATGGCGACGTCGCGCTGGGCGACCGCCTGAACATGGTGTTCAGCGGGACGGGCGTTGCCAGCGGGCGCGGGCGAGCCGTGGTCACCGCCACCGGCATGCAGACAGAGATGGGCCGCATCGCGGAACTGCTGGAACGGACCGAACAGGACAAGACACCGTTGCAGCGCGAGGTCGGCTTCATCGGGCGGACGCTCGGGCTGGCGGTCATCGCGATCGCCATCATCGTGGTCGGCTCGATCCTGCTGACGTCGGACATCGGGTCGGCAACTGCGTTCGTCGACGTGCTGCTGGTTGGTGTGTCGCTCGCAGTTGCGGCGGTTCCCGAAGGGCTGCCGGCGGTGCTTTCGGTTGTGCTCGCGCTTGGTGTTCAGCGGATGGCGCGCGAGCGGGCGATTGTGAAGCGCTTGTCGTCGGTCGAAACGCTCGGTTCGGCGTCGGTGATTTGCACGGACAAGACGGGCACGCTCACACGGAACGAGATGACCATCACGACCGTGGTCACGCCATCGGGCGAGGTATCGGTGACCGGTTCGGGGTACCGGCCGGAGGGCGAATTCCACGTCGACGGCCGCCGGCTCGGCGAGGAACCGGGCGACGCTGCGTTGCTGGAGGAGGTTCGCGCGGTGCTGGGCGCCGGCAGCCTGGCGAATAACGCAGTGCTCCGCGAGGACGGCGGCGAGTGGGTGGTGCAGGGCGACCCCACCGAGGCCGCGTTCCTGGTCGCGGAGGCGAAGCTCGGCATTACGGAGGCGCGCCAGCGGCGGTTCGACCGGATCGCGGAGGTGCCGTTCACCTCCGAGCGGAAGCTCATGAGCACGCTTCAGATCGATGCAGAACAGAAGGGCGAAGTCGTCGTGGCGACCAAAGGGGCGCCCGATGTGCTGCTCGGGCGCTGCGTGAACGAGCGGGTGGGGACGGAGGTGCGGCCCCTCACGGAGGAGCGCCGAAAGGAGATCCGGGAGACGGTCGAGCGGCTGGCCGACGAGGCGCTTCGTCCGCTGGCGGTGGCGATGCGCGCGGTGCCCGGCGGCAACGGAGCAACCGTACGGGAAGGGGAATCGCTCGAAGCACTCGAACAGGAACTGACGTACCTCGGGCTGGTGGGAATCATCGACCCGCCGCGGGAGGAGGCGGGCGAGGCGATCGCCCAGGCGCACGGCGCCGGGATTCGCGTCCTGATGATCACCGGCGACCACCCGCGAACCGGTCTGCGAATCGCGACGGAGCTCGGACTCGTCGAACCGGGCGCTCGCGTGGTGACCGGCACAGAACTGGAAAACATGAGCGACGACGCGCTCCGCGAGGCGGTGGCGGACGTTTCGGTATACGCACGTGTGGCGCCGCAGCACAAGCTGCGCATCGTGGATGCGCTGCAGTCGCGCCAGAACGTCGTCGCGATGACCGGGGACGGGGTGAACGATGCCCCGGCGCTCCGGGCCGCGGACATCGGCGTCGCGATGGGGATCACGGGCACCGATGTCTCGAAGGAAGCGGCGGACATGATCCTTTCGGACGACAACTTCGCGACGATCGTGGCGGCGGTGCGGGAGGGGCGGGCGATCTTCGCGAACATCCGAAAGTTCCTTCGGTTCCTGCTCTCTTCGAACGTCGGCGAAGTGCTAACGATGTTCCTCGGCGTGCTGGCGGCCGGGTTCCTCGGGCTGGACGACGCGGGGGAAGCGATCGCGGTTCCGCTGCTCGCGACGCAGATCCTGTGGATCAACATGCTCACGGACACAGGGCCTGCGCTGGCACTCGGGCTCGATCCGCCACCCAACGACGTGATGAAGCATCCGCCGCGCCGCCTCGACGAGCGCGTGGTCGACCCGGAGATGATTCGCGGGATCGGGCTCGTGGGGCTCGTGATGGCGCTGGTCTCGCTCTTCGCGCTCGACCTGAAGCTACCCGGGGGCTTCGTGGACGGGTCGGGCACCATCGACGAAGCGCGGACGATGGCGTTCACGACGCTGGTCCTGGCACAGCTGTACAACTGTCTGAACGCCCGCAGCGAAACGGTGAGCGCATTCCAGCAGCTGTTCACGAACCGGTGGCTCTGGGGCGCGATCGCCGTGTCGCTGGCGCTACAGGTGGCGGTGGTACACGTGCCGATTCTCAACGACGGGTTCCGCACCGTGCCGCTCTCGGCGAGTGAATGGCTGATCTGCGCTGCGCTTGCGAGCGTTGTTCTCTGGGTGGACGAAGCTCGCAAGCTCATTCTTCGGTGGATGGCCCGGTAAGGTTGTGCCCCGGTCGTGCCAGTGAGCGAGCCGGGAGCAGGGAGGGTGTAATGACGACGGATGCGACCACTTCCAGCGACCGCGCTGCGCTGCTGAGCGGGGCGGGCTTCGGGCTCACCTCCGGTGTGCTCACGACACTTGGGCTCATCGTGGGGCTGCACTCCGGGACGGATTCGCGGACGGCAGTCGCGGCAGGTATTGCAACGGTCGCCATATCCGACGCCCTCTCGGACGCGCTCGGTATCCACGTTTCGCAGGAGTCATCCGGCGCGGATGCGCGGTCAGCGTGGATTGCGGCCGGGATGACGTTCGCGGGCAAGTTCCTGTTCGCGATGTCCTTCCTGCTGCCCGTACTCCTGCTGCCGCTCGGGGCCGCGGTGCTGGTTTCCATCGGCTGGGGGCTGACACTGCTGACGGGGTTCAGCTGGTGGATCGCCCGTCAGAACGACGACGACCCGAAGGCGGTAGTCGGCGAGCACCTGGCCATCGCCGTTGTGGTGCTGGTCGGGAGCCAGCTCGTGGGCATGCTGATCGATTCGCTAACCGACTAGTGATCGGGAGCGGGGACGAACGTCGCGGGCTGCCACCCCCGGACCGAGTTCAGCACGGCGATCTCCACGCCGGGGGTGAAGTCCGAGATGCGGACCTGGCGTTCGCGGAGCTTGCCGGTGGCGATGAGTTCGGCGCGGAGCGTACCGGGGAGCAGGCCGTCGGAAACGGGCGGCGTGACCCATTCGCCGCCGAGGCACACGGCCAGGTTGGCGATGTCGGTCTCAGTTACGAACCCGTCGCTGTTCCAGAGGAGGACCTGGTCGCAGTCCGGGCGGCTGGCCTTCGCGCGCTCGTAGACGGCCCGGTGCGTGGTCTTGTGATAGAGGAGCGGGTCGCCGGGATCGATCGGGGCGGACGCGAGGCCTACGCGCACCGGGCCCGACCCTGACGGCGGAAACGGCAACGCCTCCACGCGCACGCGGCCTTCGTCTTCGAGCAGCAGGCGAACGCGGAGCGGTTCGTCGCCCTGGGCAACTTCGTCCAGCGCACGGACAGCAGCCTCGCGGTCGAACGGGAAGGCGAAGTAGCGGGCGGAATCGGCGAGGCGGTCGAGGTGGCGTTCGAGCAACACGTAGCCGCGGCCGGGATCCCACCGGAGCGTTTCGAGCAGTTCGAACGGCTCGACTTTCGACGACAGCACCTTGGCCTTCGCGAGGCATTCGGCGTACTCGCGGCCAGCGCGGGAGTCCCAGACGATGCCGCTACCGATACCGAAGGTGGCGGCGCCAGATTCGCGGTCGACGACGGCCGTACGGATGGCGACGTTGAAACTGGCGCGGCCACCGGGCCCGAGGTAGCCGACCGCACCGGTGTACACGCCGCGGGGCCCCGGTTCGATCTCGCGGATGAGCTCCATCGTGCGGACCTTCGGCGCGCCGGTGATGGAGGCGGCGGGGAACGTGGCGGCGACAAGATCAGCGAACGAAGCAGGAACCTCGGCCGATACGGTCGAGGTCATCTGGAGGACCGTCGGGAAGCGCTCGACTTCGAACAGCCGCTCGACCCGGACGCTGCCGATGGCGGCGAGCTGACCGAGGTCGTTTCGCACCATGTCGACGATCATCAGGTTCTCGGCGCGCTCTTTCGGCGAGCGGCGGAGGGCGCGGGCGCGGCGCCGGTCTTCCTCGTTGGTGCGGCCACGGGGAGCCGTGCCCTTCATCGGGCGCATCACGACGCGAGAACCGTTGCGGGTGAAGTAGCACTCGGGCGACGCGGAGCAGATGACGAAGCGGCCGAAGTCGAGGTAGGCGCTGTACGCGCCGCGCTGGGCGCTCGCCAGCCGCGCGAAGAGTGCGAACGGCGAACCGTAAAACCGGGCGTGCAACGGGAAGGTGAAGTTGACCTGGTAGGTAGTCCCGTTGCGAAGTTCGCGCCGGATCCGCTGGAGCGCGCGGGCGTGTTCTTCTTCGTTGATCGACGGCTGCCAGTCGACCTGCGGTGCGTCGGCGGCGGCTTCGATGAGCCGGCGGCGGTCGAATGGCCGGGTGTGTTCGAACGCGACGAAGTGGGCAAGCGGGGAGCCGTCCGCCGGTTGGTGGCAGGCAAGGCCGAACGCAGCACCGGCTTCGTACGCCAGGTAGCCGGCGACGTGCCGGCCAGCATCTGCGGCGGCTTCGGCTTCGGCGAGCACGGAGGGCACCTCCGCGGGCGTCCGGGCACAGAACGAGGCGACCGGTTCGAGGAGCTCATGCCACTCCCCGTCGAACTGCACCAACGCGGAGGGCAGGGTGTCGCTGTCTTGCATCCTGCCCATCATCGCTCGCTACAGAGCAATGCGCTAGTCGGGGGCAGTCGGCAACGGGCGTTCAGCGAGACTTTCGCCAGGGCGTCGGAACGGCAGGGATACGCGCGAGTTCAGAGGCCACTGTCCCGAAGCGTCCATCGTCGCGCTCCCAGCTTTCGGTCGCAGCGTCGATCTCCTCACGAGTGCGCGCGACGAAGTTCCACCACATGAGGATGGGGGACTCGAACGGGACGCCGCCGAGGAGGATGAGACGCGTCGGCAGGGCAGCGTCGAGCGCGAGCTCGGTGCGGTGCTCGCCGAGGTAGGCGAGGTTGCCTGGTTCGACGAGATGGCCGTCGATGGTGACCGCGCCTTCGAGCACCACGATGGCGTACTCATAGTCGGGACGCATCGGAATGGTGGCCGCACCGGGGGCAAGGGCCAGGTCGACACCGGCGTGGTCGGTGTCACGGCGCGCCGGCGACGTGGCGCCCGCGAACTCGCCGACCATGACGGTAGCGAGCACGCCGGGGAGTTCGACCACCGGGAGCTCGGCGTGGTGCTCGAACGCGGGTTCGCCGTGCCGGGTGCGTTCGGGCTGAGCGACCCAGAGCTGAATGCCGTGGAGTTCGGGTGGCGCGTTCGGGGGCGTCTCCTCGGCGTGAGCGACACCGTTCCCGGCGGTCATGAGGTTTAGCTGACCGGGCCGGATGAGCTGTTCGGAGCCGAGGCTGTCGCGGTGGAGGACCTCGCCGGCCAGGAGCCAGGTGACGGTCTGGAGGCCGATGTGCGGGTGCGGGCCGATGCCGAGCCCGGGTCCGCTTTCGATGACCGACGGGCCGATGTGATCGGCGAAGCACCACGCGCCAACAGTTCGCCGGCCACGCCGGGGCAGCGCGCGCCGGACAGCCTGGCCGTCGACGCGGGCTTCGCGGCTGGGCGTGATTTCGATAGTTGGTGAAGGAACCGCGATACCTGTCGCGGCTTCGGCGGGGGCATCTTCGGCCTGGACTGGTCCACTCATGGGCGGGAGTATTCGCGTGCCAGCTTCGGAATACAATCCCTGTCGCCTCGCGGGCGCGTTACAACGTTGCGTGGCGTCTGCGGAGGGACTGCCTACCAGTCGGCGACGTCGGCGAAGAGCGCGTTGAGGCCCTCGGCCATCGTGGGGTGGGTGAGGGTTGCGTCGCGAAGCGCGGTGTACGGCAGACGCCCGAGCATCGCCACCTGGACGACCGCCATAACCTCGCCTGCTTCGGCGCCAATCATCGTGAACCCGAGGATCGAATCGTCGTCGCCGACGAGCGCCTTCATAAACCCGGCGTCGCGGCCGGTGGTGCGGGTTCGCAGCACGGCCTTCGTTGGCAGCCTTGCGACGCGGACCGGGATACCGGCGTCGCGCGCTTCACGTTCGTTCAGGCCCACTCGCGCGAGGGGCGGGTCGGTAAACATGCAGAAGGGCACGAGCCGGTTCGCCGTTGTCCGGTTACCGCCGGAAAGGATGTCCCGGATGACCCGGAAATCATCGAGCGAGATGTGTGTGAACTGCGGGCTCCCGGCGCACTCCCCGATGGCCCAGGTAGCGGGCGCGGTCGTTTCCAATCGTTCGTTGACGCGGATGTACCCGTGCTCGGTCAGTTCGATGCCCGCTTCTTCGAGGCCGATCCCATCGGTGTTCGGCGTGCGGCCAGCAGCGACGAGAACGTGTGTGCCTTCGATGGTGATCGCGCCATCGGGGCCGGCAAGGTGGAAGCGAACCCCTTCGCCGGAACGCCCTTCGACGCGCTCTATGCGGGCAGAGAGGTCCACGGCGATGCCTTCGGCCTCGAGGATGCGCTCGACCTCGGCGGCGACGTCGGGGTCTTCGCGGCCGAGCAGCTGCGATCCGGTTTCGACGATGGTGACGTCGCTGCCGAAGCGCCGGAAAGCCTGCCCAAGTTCGAGGCCAACATAGCCGCCACCGACCACGAGCAGGTGCCCGGGCACGTGGTCAATGTCGAGGGCCTCGATGTTGGTCAGGGGCGCCGCTTCGGCCAGGCCGGGGACGAGCGGGATGGACGGACGCGTACCCAGGTTGAGGAAGAGCTTCTCGGCGGCGAGGGTTCGGGTCCCGCCATCGTTGAGCGCGACCTCGACGGTGCGGGGAGCGACAAGCCGGGCGGTACCCATGATCAGTTCCACGCCGCTCTCGCGGTAGCGTTCGACGTGGAAGGCGACGAGGCCATCGACCATGTCCTTCTTGCGCTGGATGACGCTGGCCATGTCGACAGCGGCGGAACTGTCGCGTACACCGAAATCGGCGGCGTTGACAACGGTGTGGGCGACCCCGGCGCTCCAGATTACGTTCTTGCTGGGGAGGCAGTTGGTGTTGGGGCACGACCCTCCGATGTAGCGGCGCTCGACAACGGCGACGCGCTCACCGGACTCGGCGAGGTGCCAAGCGAGGTACTTCCCGCCTTCGCCGCTCCCGATCACGACAGCGTCGTACCGGTCAGGTTCGTTCATGAATCGCCTCCGCCGGGACCGAGTCCAGGCTGGGTGAGCGGTTGGGGTTACCCGAGGCAACGCAGAGGCGGCCGCCGAAGTGGTCGCCCTCGCTTCGCGGGGTGTGCCGGGATCGCCGGCTAGTGGACGGGTTCTGGTTCCTCGCGTGGGAGCACGGTGAGCACTCGCCGGATGAACTGGTGGAATTCCTGCATGAAGGTCCGGAGGAACTGCTCGGTGCTCTGAACGGTCACTTCACCGTCGTCGGTAATGAGCCCGGGGGTGAACTGGATGTACGCCTCGGGCGAGTTCATCTGGGGCGAATCGCAGAAGCTGAGCACGCTGCGCAGGTTCTGCTGAGCGACGGCAGTCCCGATGGCTCCCGGAGATGCTCCGATGACGGCAGAGGGCTTCCGTGCGAAGGAATTGCGCCCGTATGGCCGGCTCGCCCAGTCGATGGCGTTCTTCAGGCCGCCGGGAATCGCGCGGTTGTATTCAGGAGTCACGAAGAGGATGGCGTCGGAGGCGGCGATGGCCTCCTTGAGTGCGCGTCCTTCGGGCGGGTAATCGGCATCGTAGTCGTGGCTGTAGAGCGGCAGGTCTCTGATGGGGATCTCGTGGAATTCGAGTTCGGGTGGAGCGAGCTTGACCAACGCGTTTGCGAGCTTCCGGTTGATGGAGTCTTTCGCGAGACTGCCGACGAAATAGCCGACCCGGTACCTGGTCATTTGGCTTCCTCCTGTGCACAGCGCCGATACGGAGCGACGTCTGCTAGGTGTTCGGCACCACGACCGCGCGGCCGCGGATTTTCCCCTCGTGGAGCAGTTCGTACGCGTAGGGCGCCTCGTCGAGGCTGAACCGCTGGACCTCGACTTTGATTTGTCCGCGCCGGGCGAGTTCGAGGACTTCGATGAGTTCGGACCGCGAACCCCAATACGGCGCCCGGACGGAGACGTCGAAGCCGATGGATCCGAAGCCGACGGGCAGTTGCCCGCCGCCGATACCGACGATGACGATGTCCGCTTCGACGGCCGCGGAGGCAGCAGCGATGTTGACCGTCGGTTGGGCGCCCACAAAGTCGAACACGGCGTTCGCTCCCTGCCCGTTCGTCAGCTCCTTGATGGCAGCGGGGGCTTCATCGTTCGAAAGCAACGTGTGGTGTGCCCCGACTTCGCGGGCCAGCTCGAGCTTTTCTTCGTTGACATCAAGTGCGATGACCGTGGCGCCGGTGATTGCGCGGAGCACCTGGATACCAACGTGACCGAGCCCACCGGCGCCGATAACGACGGCGGTGCTCCCGGCACCGAGTTTCGAGAGCGAACCCTTGATGGCGTGGTAGGGCGTGAGGCCGGCGTCGGTGAGGGAGACGTTCTCGACGGGGTCGAGATCGCCGAGCGGGACGAGATGCCGGGCATTATCGACGAGCAGGTATTCGGCCATGGCGCCGGGTGAGCCCAGCCCGGGCGGATAGATCTTGAGCGCCTCGGCGTGGAGGCAGTAGTTCTCCTTCCCCTCGGCGCATTTCAGGCATCGGCCGCAGCCCCATGGCCCATACACCGCGACCGAGTCGCCAACCGAAAGTCCCTCGACGCCTTCGCCAAGCGCCGCAACAGTGCCCGCGCCTTCGTGCCCGAGGATGAGCGGAAGAGGGTAGGTGAACTGGTCAGCGGGGAGGCTCATGATGAACTGGTCGGAGTGACAGATGCCCGCCGCGGAGACCTTGAGCAGCACCTGGCCGGGACCGGGCTCAGGGTCCGGTACAGTGACGACTTCGGGTTTGCCGCCAACCTGGCGGTACTGTACGGCTTTCAAGCGTTCGCCCTCCTTGGCACGACATCACCCCGCGGTACGGGAGCGTGCTCTCACTTTAGTCGCTCGCGAGGGGAGGAGGGCAGGGGTAGCCGAGGTCGCAACCGGACTGCTGCGCGAAGCCCGGGCGGTGGTATGCCCGGTGCACTCGCGCGGGGGGTGCGCTCCCTCGAACAGGCATCCGCCAGGCGAGAGCTCATCACGACCTGGGCAGGCCGAGTCCCCGTGTAGCGATTACGTTCCGTTGCACCTCTGACGTCCCTCCGCGGATGGTCGCCGGGACAGTGCCGAGATAGTGCCGGGGAATTGTGGCTGTCGGGGCATCTCCCATAAGCATGCCACTGGTTCCTAGCGCGCGCATCGCGGTACTCGAGATCCGCTGGCTCAGCTCCGAAGCGAAGAGCTTGGACATCGAGGCTTCATTGGGGAGCTCGCCGCGATTCTGCATAGAGATGATGCGGAGCGAAAACTGATACAACACTTCTGTCTCGATGAAGCGGTCTGCGATCTCGTGCCGTAACGCGACGTCCTGCAGCTTTGCCCGGAGTTGGGCATCCCGCTTCATCGTCTGGAGCAGTCTAGAGAGTGTTCGACGAGCTCCTTCTGCACTAGCAATGTTGGACCGTTCAAAGTCTAGGAGGGTCATCCCGACGTACCACCCTCGGTTAAGCTCCCCAACCACGTTCTCCAATGGGACTCGCACATCTTCGAAGAACACCTCATTGAAGTAGTGGTTGTTGGCCATGTCGATCAACGGACGAACAGAG
>CAZWBW010000048.1:0-20310 GCA_964632355.1 uncultured Anaerolineaceae bacterium
AGCACTTAGCACTTAGCACTTAGCACTTAGCACTTAGCACTTAGCACTTAGCACTTAGCACTTAGCACTACAATCTCCCCATGCCGCACCGCGACGGGACGCTGAAGGCGCGCGAGTTCCTCTTCTATACGGAGGACCAGGCGATGGCCGCGCTGCCGGCGGGCTTCCCGCGGCCGGAGCGCCGGGTGATGTGGACCATCCTGCAACTCCACTTCGGCGACCCGAACGTCCACTTCGAGCTCCAGCCACAGGTCTCGCGGGGGCTGGTCGAACTCGGGTTGCACTTCGAAGGGCCGGTCGAGCAGAACGACCGCTGGGCGGACCACATTGCGTCACACGCGGGCGATGTCCTGTGTGAGCTTGGCCCGCAGTGGGAACTCGAGGTGTGGACGCCCTCGTGGCGCCGGCTCCACCGCACGTTCCGCTTCGAACGCCTGACCGCCGAACTGGGCCGCGAAGTCGCCGCCGAGTTCGCGAAGGCGCTCCAGTGTTTGCAGCCGCTGGTCGCGGCTGCGAAGGACGCAGGACTGAGGACTCAGGACGCAGTGGTGAGTTCTTAGTGCTAAGTGCTAAGTGCTCAGTGCCCAGTACGGGGAACCGGTAGGAGCCCCACTGCCCACTAAGAACAAAGGGCTCGGCACTTCGCATTCCTGCCGCCTTCGCCTCCGGGAACTGGGAACCGGGAACCCGACCTGCACTGTGCACCGGGCACTGTGCACTGTGCACCTAGTTCACTTCGGTCAGCTTCCCCGTCTCGACGTCGTACACGAAGCCGCGGACGGGGATGTCCTGCCGGAGGAGCGGCGACTGCCGGTAGAGTTCGAGGTCGTCGAGGACGGACTGTACGAGGTCGCGGAAGGGCAGGAAGGCGATGCCATCGACGATGGCGCCGCGGGCTTTCCGGAACATGAGCCGCATCTCGTCATCGGTGTAGCGCATCATGCCGCACTGGGTGTGGTGCACGATCATCACTTCGCGCGTGCCGAGGATGGTCTGGCTTATTGCGAGGCTGCGGATGGCGTCGGCGAGGCGGCCGCCAGCGTTTCGGATGATGTGTGCTTCGCCGGGCCGGAACCCCAACGCCCGCACAGGGTCGATGCGCGCATCCATGCACATCACGGCTGCGACTTCGGGCCCGGGCAGGTCGGGCGGCAGCACGAACGTGCGGGAGAAGTACTCGTTTGCTTCGAGCGCACGATCGATTGCGGACACCTGCACAGTGTGCGGCTTCGGGAGGCTGCTTGTCTGTATCTGCGGCGAAAAACATCCGTACTCCGGGTGTCCTGCGGGGCGGTTTGGTATCGAACCGATGGGTTCGGCGCTCCCCGATAGAATGGGCCCACAGGAGGTGGGGACGTGGCTTCGTGGGCGGGCTTCGGCCAGGGCGAAGATTGGCGAGATGCTCTCGATGCGGCGCTCGCGGCGCGGCAGGAGGGGCGCCCCGACTTGCTCTTCGCCTTCCCGAGCTGGCAGTACCGCGACCACTTCGAGGAGATCGCGCAGACGCTCGCGAAGGAGGTGCAGCCCGGGCTGTTGCTCGGTTGTTCGGGACAGGGCGTCGTTTCTGTCGGGCTCGAATTCGAAGACGAACCGGCCCTGAGCCTCCTCGCGCTCGACCTCCCGGGTGCGAAGCTGACGGCGGTGCGCCTCGAACATGGCGACTTCCAGGCACTTCGGCCGATGGAGGCGTGGCGGTGGCGCATCGGGCTCGACCCAGCCGAGGTGAACGCCTTCCTCTTGTTCTCCGACCCGTTCACGTTCGACGTGGATGCGCTCATTGCGGTGCTCGAACAGGCGTACCCGGGCGTGCCGATCTTCGGCGGCATGGCCTCGGGCGCGCCCGCGCAGCGTGGCACCGAGCTCATTCACGATGGGGAAGTGCTCTACTCCGGGGCCGTGCTGGTGGCGCTTTCGGGCGAGTGGACGGTGAATTCGGTGGTGTCGCAGGGTGCCGCGCCCATCGGCGAGACGTGGACGGTCACGGGGGTCGAACGGAACGTGCTGAAGTCGCTCGGCGGGCGCCCGCCGCTCGAGGTGCTGGTCGAAACGATCCGGAACCTTCCGCCCGAGATGCAGCACCGCGCCTCACGGAACCTGCTGGTGGGGCTGGCGATGGACGAATACCGCGACGCGTTCGGGCGGGGCGACTTCCTGGTCCGAAACCTGGTGGGGGTCGACCAGGAGAGTGGCGCGGTGGCGGTGGGCGCGTTCCCACGGGTGGGCCAGACGCTGCAGTTCCAGGTGCGCGACGCCGACGCAGCCGAGGAGGAGCTCCGGGACATGCTCGCGCGGCTCGAAGAGTTGCTCGGCGACCGCTCGCCCGCGGGTGCGCTGCTGTGTCTCTGCAACGGCCGCGGGACAGGGTTATTCGGCCGGCCGCACCACGACGCGGCGGCGGTGTGTCAGCGGTTCGGGCCTGTGCCGGCAGCCGGGTTCTTCTGTAACGGCGAGTTCGGGCCGGTGGGCGGGAAGAACTTCGTGCACGGGTTCACGGCGAGCATCGCGTTCTTCGTGCCGAAGGTGTGAAGGAAGGCACTTTCCCAAAACCGGCTCGCCTGCGTACCATAAGCTGAACTACCGCAGATGGCCGCACTTATCAAGATGGGGTGGAGGGACCGGCCCTGTGATACCCCGGCAACCTGTCCGCTCGGATAAGGTGCCAAATCCGGGCCCCTTCGGGGGGAAGATGAGAGCGCCAGCGCTCCTTCGAACGGCCCAAGCGGAACAAACACGAGGTGTTTCAATGATGTGCCTGGGCCGAATGCTCATGCTGTAGCCCCTCTCTGAAGGGGCTTCCCGACGAACCGTCCCGCCCGCGAGACCAGTGGGTCTTGCTGTTCGCCGGCCGGAATACGCCGGGCCACGGAAGTGTCTGCATGAGTTACGCGCGCAATCTTCGCTGTCGTGAATGTCACCGCGAGTATCCTCTCGCGGCAATCCATGTCTGCGAATTCTGTTTTGGTCCGCTCGAAGTCGTCTACGACTACGATGCCATCCGCAAGGTCGTTTCCCGCGAACGCATTGAGAAGGGGCCGGCCAGCCTCTGGCGCTACCGGGACTTCCTGCCGTGTGACGCCGACGCGGCGATCGACATCGGCGCCGGGTTCACGCCGCTCATCCACGCGAAGAACCTCGGGAAGGTGCTCGGCCTGCCGAAGCTGTACATCAAGAACGACACGGTGAACCCCACCTGGTCGTTCAAGGACCGCGTGGTGGCCGTCGCGGCCACGCGGGCCCGCGAACTCGGCTACGAAAAGCTCGCCTGCGCCAGCACGGGCAACCTCGCCAACAGCGTCAGTGCCCATGCGGCCGCCGCGGGCATGGAGGCCATCGTCTTCATCCCGCACGACCTCGAAGCGAACAAGCAACTCGGCTCGAGCATCTACAACCCGACGCTCGTGAAGGTTCGCGGCAACTACGACGCGGTGAATCGGCTTTGCGCTGAACTGGCCGGTTCGCACAACTGGGCGTTCGTCAACGTGAACGTCCGCCCGTACTACTCCGAAGGTTCGAAGACGCTGGGGTTCGAAGTGGCCGAACAGCTCGGCTGGCGCGCGCCCGACCACTGCGTTGTGCCCATCGCCAGCGGGTCGCTGTTCGTGAAGATCCGCAAGGGCCTCGATGAGCTGTACAAGACCGGGCTCATCGACGAGCCGAAGACGCGGATGAGCGGTGCGCAGGCTGCTGGCTGCTCGCCGGTGGCGACGGCGTGGCAGGAGGGTTCGATGAACTTCCGCCCGCAGCGCCCGAACACCATCGCGAAGTCGCTCGCCATCGGGAACCCGGCCGACGGCTACTACAGCCTCGTGCAGCTTCGGGACACCAACGGCGCCTGTGGCAGCGTGACTGACGAGGAAATCATCGAAGGGATGAAGCTGCTGGCCGAAACGGAGGGCATCTTCGCGGAGACGGCTGGCGGCGTAACGATTGCGTCGCTCAAGCAGCTTGTCGAACAGGGTAAGATTCACCCCGAGGAGACCACGGTTGCGTTCATCACCGGCGCAGGCTTCAAGACGGTCGAGCCGCTGGCCGAAGCGCTGAACCCCGCGCTGGAGATCGATGCCACCATGGAGAGCTTCGAAGAAGCCTACTCCGCGCTGAAGCCGAGGGAGGCCATCGCATGAGCGTCCGGCGCGTTCGGTTCACCTTCCCGGAGGACCTGATAAAGGAGCCCCTGATCTACCAGCTCGGGCACGAATTCAAGGTCGTGACGAACGTTCGCATGGCCGACGTCGACGAGCACACCGGCTGGGTAGTGCTCGAACTCGAAGGCGACGCAGAAGAGATCGAGCGCAGCATCGAATGGGCACAGTCCAAGGGCGTCCGCATCGACCCTGTAGTCGGCGACGTCGTCGAAGGCTAGGCGTTTCGCCCATCGCGCCCTGCGCTGTTATCCAGCAGACTCAGAGGGATGCCTGTGCGGCGGCGGTCGCCGCCGCCCCTCTCCAGACTTGAGACAAAGGAACCACCAACGCATGGCAACCGTTCGCATTCCACAGCCCCTTCGCAACCTGACCGGCGACAAGTCCACCGTCGACGCCGACGGCGATACGCTCTCGGCGCTGATCGCGAACCTCGAGGCGACGTACCCGGGCATCCGGGAGCGCCTGCTCGACGATTCCGGCGAACTTCGCCGCTTCGTGAACATCTACGTCAACGGCGACGACGTGCGCTTCATGGACGGGCTGAACACGGCGATCAAGGCCGGCGACGAGGTCAGCATCGTGCCCGCGGTGGCGGGGGGGTAGGCGGCGGAGCCGCTGGCAAGTTTAGGTGCTCAGTGCTCAGTGCTCAGTGCTGGCGGGCACCCCTCGTCTGAACCCCGGTAACGAGAGAATGGGGGAGCGCATTCGCGCTCCCTTTCTGTGTGTGCGCAGACCTCCGGAAACCGGGAACCCCTACTGAGCACCGTGCACTGAGCACTGCGCACCGAGCACCGTGCACTGCGCACTGCGCACGGCGCACGGCGCCGAAGGCGCTACCACTGCTCCCAGTGAGTGACGCGCTCGAGCGGCAGGCGGGCGGCGGGCTTGAAGTCTTCGCCCTTGAAGTAGGCGACGGGGAAGAGCACGGCCTGGGTGACGTGGTCGGGGATGCCGAGGAGTTCGGCGACCTCCTTTTCGGCGCCGAGGTGGATGGTGGTCCAGGCTGTGCCGAGGCCGCGCGAGCGGAGCGCCAGCATGAGCGACCAGGCGGCCGGCAGGATCGACCCCCAGAGCCCGGCCTGTTGTTGCGCCGAGAGGCCTTCGGGCCGGCCGTTGATGCACGGGATGATGAACACCGGCGCGCGGTGCATGTTGTCCGCCAGGTACGTGGCCGATTCGCGCACCTTCGCCTGCTTTTCGCGGCGCGGGTCGCCTTCCGGGTACTCCCGCTGCGGCGAATCCAGGTACGCCTCGAAGTGCTTCCGGTAGAGGTCGGCGATCTTCTTCCGCTTCGCCTCGTCGGTGATTACGACGAAGTGCCAGCCCTGCGTGTTCGACCCCGAAGGCGCCTGGAGCGCGATCCGCAGGCACTCTTCGATGACTTCGCGCGGCACCGGGCGGTCGAAGTCGAGGCGCTTGCGAACGGAACGGGTGGTAGTCAGGAGATGGTCGACTGAGGCAAGGTCCAATGCTCTGCTCCTGCTGTAGGTGTGGAGCAAAGCATACGTGCCGGTTTCCTTAGCGGTAGCTAGCGGGCGCTTCAGTTCCCGCGGCGGCCCGGCGGGGCCCCCCGGGCCACGGAATGGAATGTCGCACTCGCGAAGTGGCAATTTCCCTCTGGCCCGTACGGAGAGCGCCGCCTACAGTCCGCGTATGCCGTTGTTCGGGGAAAACGGCGAGCGAATTGGCTATAGGGTCTACGCGCATAGAAAGAGTGCGCCGCCGCTGCTTCTACTGCATGGCTTCACGGCGAGCGCCGCATCCTTTTCCGCGAACCTTTCGGAGCTCCGGAAGCACTTCACCGTCGTGACCGTGGACCTGCTCGGCCACGGCGAATCGGACGCGCCCGCCGACCCGGCTGCCTACGGCCCGGAACGTGCCGTCGCGCGGATTGTTCGCCTGCTCGACCACCTCGGGTTCGACCGGGCGCTGCTCTGCGGACACTCGCTCGGGGGAGCGCTGGCGCTGCGCGTCGCACTGTCGCATCCGAACCGGGTGGCGGGGCTCGTGGTCATCAATTCGAACTCGGCGGCGGCGCCGCCCGAGTGGCGCGACGAAGTGCAGCCCGGGCTGGCGGAGATCGCGGCACGGGTTCGCCGCGAAGGCACCGGGTTCCTGAAGGAAACGCGCCTCTACCCGGCCCGGGGCAGCCGTCTCCCGGACGACGCGCGGCAGGCGTTGACCGAAGACTTCGACCGCCTGCAACCCGAGGGTGTGGCCGGTACCGCGGAGGGCCTCATCGCCCAGGTGAACGCGTTCGAGCAACTGCCGCGACTCGTGGTCCCCACGCTCGTGGTCATCGGCGACCGCGACACCGAGTTCGTTCGCAACGCTCCCGGGTTCCTGGTCGCGATGGACCCCACGATTGCGCGCTCGGTGACGCTCGAAGGGGCCGGCCATGCGGCGAACCTCGAGCAGCCCGAGGCGTTCAACACGGCGCTGTACGACTTCGCCGTTGAGATCGGCTACCTGCCGATGGATAGCGGCAGTTCGAGCCCCTGGATGGTGATCGCGGGCGCCGGGCTGGTGGCGCTTGGGGCGATGCTGATCGGCGCGTCGTTCCTCATCGGCGATGCGAAGGACCCGATGCGTGCCCGGGTTGACCGCGAAGGGTCGCCCGTGAGCGATGTCGCCGGGGCGCGCCTCGCCCGAGCGACCGCTACCTGGACGACGTCGCCCATGGCCACCGATACCGCCACACCCACGCCGACCGACACACCGACCGCCACCCCGACGCCGACCGAAGTGCCGGTGGAGGAAACGGTGCTCGTGGAGACGCCGGAACCGGAGCCCGAGGAGACGCCAACGCCGGACGAGACGCCCGTGGACGAGGAGACGCCCGCGGACGAGGAGACCCCCACCGAGGAGCCAGAACCGACGGAGACGCCGACCC
Source organism: uncultured Anaerolineaceae bacterium (assembly GCA_964632355.1). Lineage (GTDB taxonomy): Bacteria > Chloroflexota > Dehalococcoidia > Tepidiformales > Tepidiformaceae > JALOAP01. The sequence continues at coordinate 7,039 of CAZWBW010000048.1, forward strand.
TGCCCGGCGCGTTCGTGGTCGTGCATGGACCGGACGAGTTGCCGGTCGGGGGGCCGGAGGAGTTCCGGGTCGATATCGGCTGGCCGCCCGACGCGTTCCTCTACACGTGGGTGTGGAGCAACGGCGACGAGAACGCCGTGACCACCACCTACGTGTTCCCGGAGGCGGGCTGCCACACCGTCTCCGTTACGGCGACGTTCAGCGGGCCGGTGAAGATAACCGGTTCGAAGCAGGTTTCGGTCGGCGGCGTGCCCTGCGACTGATATCCCGCGCAGGTAAATGTGTGGACGGTGTCACATAACGAACGCCCGCCCGAATCTACAGTAGGAACGTGCAGGCCGTGCCGGGCCTGCCTTTTTCGTTAACACGCACGAAGCAGTCGCACGGGAAGTCCGTCGCCTGCCGTGCCCGGTTCGCCCGGGGAGCTGGCGGGCTGGCGAGGCATGCGCACTTCCCCGCGGTGCCCGGTGCGCTGCTGCTCATACCAGGGGATCCATGCATGGCAAGAGGGCTTGAGTACAAGTGGATCGTGGCGATTGTCGCGGTCTTCGGGCTGTTCATGGAGTTGCTGGACGCAACGATCGTGAACGTCGCCATCCCGGCGCTACAGCAGGAGTTCAACGCCCGCACGACGACGATCGAATGGGTCGTCACCGGCTACCTGCTGAGCCTGGCCGTGTTCATCCCGGTGAGCGGCTGGGCCGGCGACCGCTTCGGCACGAAGCGAACGTTCATCTTCGCCCTTGCTGTGTTCACGGCGGCATCGTTCGCATGTGCGTTCGCATGGAACATCGGGTCGCTCATTGTCTTTCGCATCCTGCAGGGTGTGGGCGGCGGCATGCTGACGCCGGTGGGCACCACGATGGTGTTCCGCGCGTTCCCGCCGTCCGAGCGTTCGAAGGCCTCGGGCGTGATGGTGATCCCGACGACGGTGGCGCCAGCGAGCGGCCCGGTGCTCGGTGGTTTCCTTGTCGAGCACGTCTCCTGGGAGTGGATCTTCCTCGTGAACGTGCCGGTGGGCCTGCTGGGCCTGCTGGTGTCGGCGCGCTGGCTGAAGGAGCACAAGGAAGGCGCGCCGGGGGCATTCGATGTGACGGGCTTCCTGCTTGCATCGGGCGGCATGGCGTCGCTGCTCTACGCACTGGCCGAAGCCGGGCCGTACGGCTTCGATGACCCGCGTGTCATCCTGTTCGGCACGCTCGGGCTGGTGCTGCTGGCCGCGTTCGTGGTGGTCGAATTGCGCACGAAGGAGCCGATGATCGACGTTCGGCTGCTGGCGAACCGGCTCTTCGCAGTATCGAACGCGGTGCAATTCGTGGCGATGACCGGTTTCGCCGCCTCGCTCTTCATCCTGCCGATCTTCCTGCAGGCCGAGCGGCGGCTCGATGCGTTCGAATCGGGCCTGGCAACGTTCCCGATGGCGCTCGGCGTGATGACCGCCGCCCAGCCGACGGCGCGCATCTATCCGCGCGTTGGGCCGAAGCGCCTCATGATCGTGGGCCTCGTGGTCAGCACCGCTGTTGGGTTCGCGTTCGCGTGGATGGACCTCGAGACGAACATCTGGTTCGTGCGGTTGCTGATGTACATCCGCGGGCTCGGGTTCGGCATCATGCTCATCCCGCTGCAGGCGGCCACCTTCGCGACTATTTCGCCGCAGATGACCGGCCGGGCGAGCTCGCTCTTCAGTTCCTCGCGAATGGTGGCGCAGAGCCTCGGCGTCGCAATTGTGGCGACCGCGCTGACGGCGTTGCTTTCGAACCACAACGCGATCCAGGGCAGCGCGACTCCCGGCGCGGTGGACGCGTACCAGGAAGCGTTCATTGTCGCGGGTGTGATGACGTTGCTCGCGCTGCCGGTCGCCTTCCTTATCCGCGACCGCGATGCCGCCGCATCGATGCTCCCCATGGCCGCCGGCGAGGGCGAAGCGGAGGAAGCCGAACAGGCGCCAGCGGCAGTGCACTAGGAGTGTGCAGTGCCCGGTGATCAGTGCTCAGTTCTGAGTCTTGCCGGGCTCGGAGAGGGTCCGGTGGCCAGGACCGAGCACTGAGAGCCCGGGGCTCAGCACTGCCAGGGAAAAATACGCACACGAAATCTGCAGAAGTGCGTACGACACCCAGAACATAAGCGTTCTATACCTGCACGGCGTCAGCACCGTTGGGGAAACCAGGTATGGAACGCGGTTTCGAGTACAAGTGGATCGTGGCGATCGTCGCGACCTTCGGGCTCTTCATGGAGTACCTGGACGCGACCATCGTGAACGTTGCCATCCCGACGCTCCAACGCGAGTTCCGAGCTGAGACGACCACCATCGAGTGGGTAGTCACGGGCTATCTCGTGAGCCTCGCCGTGTTCATTCCCGTGAGCGGCTGGGCCGGCGACCGGTTCGGGACGAAGCGGACGTTCATGTTCGCGCTCGGGCTGTTCACCGCGGCATCCCTTGCCTGCGCCTTCGCCTGGAACATCGGCTCGCTCATTGCCTTCCGGCTTCTGCAGGGCGTTGGTGGCGGCATGCTGACTCCCGTCGGCACCACGATGGTGTTCCGCACGTTCCCGGCCTCCGAGCGTTCGAGGGCTTCGGGCATGATCGCGATCCCGACGACCGTAGCGCCTGCGGCCGGCCCTGTGCTCGGCGGCTTCCTCGTCGAGTACGTGTCGTGGGAATGGATCTTCCTCGTGAACGTGCCGATCGGCGTGATTGGGCTGCTGCTGTGCGCGCGCTTGCTGAAGGAGCAGAAGGAGGGTGACCCCGGCAAGTTCGATGTGCCCGGGTTCCTGCTGGCGTCTTCCGGCATGGGCGCCTTGCTCTACGCGCTGGCCGAAGCCGGGTCCCACGGCCTCGACGACGGGCGCGTCATGCTGTTCGGCACGCTTGGCGTCCTGGTGCTCATCCTTTTCGCGGTGGTCGAACTGCGCACCGAAGAGCCGATGATCGATATCCGGCTGCTTGCGAACCGGCTGTTCGCGGCCTCGAACGCGGTGCAATTCGTGGCGATGACCGGGTTCGCGGCGGTGCTCTTCGTTCTCCCGATCTTCCTGCAGGCCGAACGGGGGCTCGACGCCTTCGCATCGGGCCTCGCGACGTTCCCGACGGCGGTGGGCGGGATGTTCGCGGCCCAGCCGGCGGCGCGGCTCTACCCGCGCGTCGGGCCGCGGCGGCTCATGATGTTCGGCGTCGTGGTGACCTCGGTCATGGGGTTGGCGTTCGCGTGGGTGGACCTGGATACGAACCTCTGGGTGGTCCGGGCGCTCATGTTCGTTCGCGGCATTGGGTTCGGCTTCCTCGTGATCCCGCTGCAGGCGGCGACCTTCGCGACGATTTCGCAGGAGATGACCGGCCGGGCGAGCTCGGTGTTCAATTCGGGCCGAATGGTGTCGCAGAGCCTCGGCGTGGCAATCGTCGCCACGGCGCTCACGGCGTTCCTTTCGAACAACAACGCTATCCAGGGGTCCGCGACGCCGGCTGCTATCGATGCGTACCAGGCGGCGTTCATTGTCGCGGGCGTGATGGGGCTGCTCGCCCTTCCCCTGGCGCTCCTCATCCGTGACCGCGACGCTGCCGCCTCGATGGCGCCTCTGGCGGAGGAGGCGGAGCAGGCCGAAGGTGCGCCCGCCCCGGTGCACTGAGGCAGCGCAGTGCCCGGTGCCGCGTTCTTCGCCTTCAGTTGCGAGAAGCCGGCAACCCTGTCCCCCAGGCCGGTTACCCGGCACCGGGCACCGCGCACTCCCCTATAGCGCGAGGAGGCCGCGGCGGGCGGCGATGGTGACGGCCTCGGTGCGGCTGGCGGCGCCCAGCTTCGCGAGGATGGCGCCGACGTGGAACTTGGCGGTGTGTTCGCTGATGCCGAGCCGCCTCGCGATCTGCTTGTTCGGCAGGCCAAGCGCGAGGAGTTCAAGCACCTCCTGCTCCCGGTCGGTGAGCGGCGCATCGCCCGGCTCCACGGCCTGCTGGGGCGAGTGCCAGTGGAGCGCCGGCGCGAGTTCGGGCGCGAACACCGAAAGGCCTGCAGCGACCGCGCCGATTGCGGCCCGGAGTTCCTGTTCGGAGGCGGTGCGGCGCAGGAGTGCCCGCGGCGCGGACTGGAGTTGCACGCCGTCGAGCTCCCCGGTCCAGTCGGCAAGCAGCACCGCCGGCTGGGCCGGGAGCGCTGCCTCGAGTGCTTCGAGCGCGACGTCCGGCTCATCGCCGAGGTCCGCAACGAGGAGGTCGATGGGCGGGCCGTCGGCGAGCGCGCCGGGATCGTTCGCCTCGCGGACGATTTCGACGCCAGGCACGTCCAGCAGCAGCGACCGCAATCCCGCCCGGAGCGCCGGGTAGGGCGCGGTGACGGCCACGCGCAGCACGGGCGCCGTGGGCTCGATTGGTTCGGCTGGAACGGTCACGCGCTCCTCCCGATCCCATCGTGCGGGGCGCTCGGATGCGCGGGAAGCCCCCGGGGCGCGCCGGTGGGCTGGATTGCGCTGGGTCGTCCGGTGTTCGGGGCCCTGTGGCCGGTGGCGAAGGTCGGCGCTCACGGCGGTTCTCCTCCGTTCCTGGGGCGGCGTCATGTGCGTTCGATGGGCGTGGCCTCCGCTTCGCGGACGGTCCAACCGCGAAGGAATTCGATACGCGCCGGCGCCCCGGGGCGAAGCCGTTCGAGCCGCCGGGTGGACCGCTGGAAGCCTCCGCCGCCATCGACTCGCAGGATGATGTCGCCCGGCAGGAGGCCGGCACGGGCGGCGGGACTGGCGGGCGCGACGTCGGTGACGAGCAGCCCCGCGCCATCGCCGGCTTCGAACGAAGCGGCGAGCGCCGGGGGCAGCGGGATGCCTCGCCCTTCGATACCAAGGAACGCGCGGCCGGGCACCTCGCCCGCGAGGAAGCGCTCCACCGTGTTCGACGGCACGGCCACGGCGATGCCGCCCGCGATCATGCTGTTGATGCCGACCACCCGGCCGCTGGCGTCGGCGAGCGGGCCACCGGAGTTGCCCGGCGCCAGCCGCACATCGGCCTGGATCGCCTCGTCGAGCGGGGTGTTGTTCTCGACGGTTGCGGGTCCCTTCGCGAGGGCGATGCCCGCGGTCACCACGCCGCGTTCGCCCCATGGGTTCCCTGCGGCGAACAGGAGTTGCCCGGGCCGCACGGCGTCGGAGTCGGCGGGCTTGGCGGCGACGAGGCCGCTGGCGTTGATGCGAATGGCGGCGAGATCGCGGCCGGGGTCGCGCGAGACGACGCGTCCTGCGAAGACGCGGCCATCGGGCAGGAGCACTTCGGCGCTCTCGCCCGGGGCCACGTGGTAGTTCGTGACGATGAGCCCGTCGGCGCTCCAGGTGGTCCCGGAGCCGCCGCCGGTGCGGGTTCGTATCGCGACGGTGATCGACCGGAGGTAGGCGGCCAGCTCTTCGGCCGCCTCGGCGATGGGCTTCGTGGCGAAGGGGATTGTCGCGGTCATCGGAGTGCTCCTAGCGCCGTTCGCCGACGGTGATGGTGAGAGTCACCGGTTCGCCGCCGCGAAGGATGGTGGCGGGTGTGGGCTTGCCGACCGACTGCGGGCCGAGCAGGCCCTGGAGGTCGTCGGTGTCGGTGGTCGCGGTATCGGCCATGCGCACCAGGATGTCGCCGACGAGGACGCCGGCCTTGTCGGCCGGGCTCCCGGGTTCGACGCCTACGATGAGCAGACCGGTTTCCTGGCCGCCGGCCTTCGCGGCGAGCGACTCCGGGAGACGGATGGCCTGGCTGCCGATGCCGAGGTAGCCGCGGCGCAGGCGCCCACCGGAGAGCAGCGCCTCGACGATCGGTTCGATGGCAGCGATCGGAAGCGTGAGCCCCGACCCGCGCCACAGCCTCGAGCTATTGATACCCGCGACACGGCCATCGGCGGTCACGAGCGGCCCGCCCGAGAAGCCGGGGAAGAACGTGGTGTCGCTGCGGATGTAGCCTTCGACCTGGACGCCGCGGAAGCTGCGCCACGGGCCCCCAACGGCGCTCACTACGCCGAACGAAGCCATCGGTTCGCTCGACGGGCGCCCGACCGCGAGCACGAGGTGGCCCGGGCGTACGGGGTCGGCGCGCTCGATGGGGGTGAGGCCGCCGCCGGCGACGCGGAGCACGGCGAGGTCGGTCCCCGGATCGCGGCCCGCGAGCGTTGCGGTGGTCTCGTTGCCGTTCGGCAGGCCGATGCGGATGTTGTCTTCGTCTTCGATGACGTGGTCGGCGGTGACGACGATGTCGGCGCTCCAGGCGATACCCGATGCAGGGAAGCGGCGGCGGGCGCTGACGCGCACGGTCGACTCGCCGGCCCTGGCCACGGCGTCGGCGAGGCCATCGGAGAGCTGGACGAGCGGGTTGGTTGCGGGGGAAGTCATCGGTCGCTCCTTTGCGCTCGAAGGTGTAGTTCGAGCATGGCAGCGGAGCGTCGCGCCCCACATCACCCGATCGGGCAGGGAGGGGATGGGACGAATGGGGAGGCGACCCCCGGGGGAGTGGCTGGTGCTCAGTCGGGGGGTGGGTGCGTGGTTCTAAGTTCTAAGTTCTTAGTGCTAAGTGCTAAGTGCTGAGCGCCGGGTTTGAGGCTTCGTCGCGGTGTGTTCCGAGGCTATCGCGAGGGACGAGGAGATGCTCTGACGCGCACGCGGGCCCGGGCTGAGCCCTCGGGGTGGAGAACTACCGACTCAGCACTAAGAACTCAGCACTCAGCACGCCAGCCCAACCACCCTGTCCGCCGGCCTCTCCTGGAAACGGGCGCACCGGGCACTGTGCACCGGGCACTGTGCACTGCGCACGGCGCACCCGGCCGCCTACCTGCACACCTGCTGGGCTTCGGTCCAGCTCGCGGCGGTCTCGCGCGGCCACTCGGAGGGGTAGCCGTCGTTGATGCCGGGGATGTCGATGAAGAAGCCATCGACCGCGCCGGCGGATGCCGGGGGACACACCACGATGAGCGGGTCGCCGCAACTTCCGCCGTTCAGGTCGCACTCCCAGCTCGGGTAGCGCGGCATCACGAACTGTTCGCTCGTTGGGGTGGCGGAGGGCTGTTCGGTGGTCGGCGCGGTGGGCTCTTCCGTGTCGTCGGCGCCACCGGGCGCTTCCTGTGCCGCTTCGGTGCCCGTCTCCGGGGGCAGGTTCACGCTCGCGCCGGCGTCCTCGTCGCCACCGCCGCGGAGGAACATCGCGACGGCAATCACCACCGCGACGAGCACCGCGGCGACGCCCGCGATGGTCATCGCCGAGCGGTCTTTCGCCACACTGCCCACCTGCCCCTCGCGGGCGAGCAGCATGCCGCTGCGCGTGCGACCGGGCGCAATTTCGTAGTCGTCTTCGTCGAGGATCTCTTCGTCGTAGCGGCGCGTGGGGCGGCCCGAGGCGATGGGCGCCGCCTGCTGTTCGCGGCTGTATGCCGGGTCGAAGTCGTCGATGATGCGGCGGGACGGTTCGTGCCCGCCGATCTGGTCGCGCTCGTCGTAGCCGTTTTCGTCGTAGTAGTCGTCGCGGTGTGCTGGCTGGCGGCGCGGCGGTGGCTCGGGTGCGAACGGGTCGCGGGAACTGCCGGCGCGGGCGGCGGGCCTCGCCGGTGCATAGCTCTCGGGGGGCGCCATTTCGGGCCCGCCGATGGCCACGAGCTCCTGGAGCAGCGGCTCGGGGTCGAGCCCGAGGAAGTTCGCGTAGGAGCGAAGGAACCCGCGGACGTACACGGGCGCCGGGAGTTCGTAGAACTCCTCCCGTTCGAGCGCCACGAGGAACCGCGGCGAAATACGCGTGTATTCCGCGACTTGTTCGATGCTCAGGTTGCGCTCGAGTCGCGCTTCGCTTAGGGCACGGCCGATGCTGGCCACAGGCCATCCTTCGGGGGCGGGGTTAGGAACGTAAGGTATGCAATGAACGTGAAAAGGGCGATAAGAAAGCGTCAGGAACGTTAATCCAGCCGCCATCTCAACCCGGGTGACCCCGCACCGGCATGGCCGAGGGCGGCGAAACCGCAGCTACCGGTAGACGTTCAGCACGTGGCCCTTGCCGATCGTGCGGGTGCTGGTGAGCTCGAACCCGTGCTGTTCGCCGAGCCCCGCGAACAGCGGCGTCCCGGCGCCAAGCACGACGGGCGCGGTCACGATGCGGAGTTCGTCGATGACGCCCTCCTTCAGCAGACTCCCCGCGAGGTTCGAACTGCCGAAGATCGCGATGTCGCCACCTTCGCCCTCCTTGAGCCGGCGCAGCTCCCCCGCAGGGTTTTCGCGCACGAGCCGGGTGTTGTTCCAGTCGACGCTTTCGAGTGTTCGCGATACCACCACCTTTTCGACATCGCGCATGAACTCGACGACTTCCGCCGGGTTCTCGTCGTAGGCGGCGTCCTTGGTCCAGTAGTCGACCATCAGTTCGTAGGTGCGGCGGCCGAAGACGGCCGTGCCGGTCTTGCGGTTCTGGTCGAGTACGAACTCGTCGAAGTCGGAATCCGCGGGGAGCCACGAGAGGTCGTGGTCCGGGCCTTCGTGGTAGCCGTCGATCGTGGTCATCATGAACAAATAGACAGTTCGCACATCGCGCCTCCCTGGTCACTGGATGGATCGAGCGATCCTGGGACGCCCGAGGCCGTTTGACAGTGAGGCGCTTCACGATTCGTAATGACGGCCGCTACCCGATGGGAAGCCGCAACCCCCGTGCTCTTTACCGGTAGATGTGCAGCACGTTGCCGTTGCCGAAGGTGCGGGTGCTCGCGAGCTGGAACTTCCGCTGTTCGCCGAGGCCCGAGAAGAGCGGCGTGCCCGCGCCAAGCGCCACCGGCGCGACCATGATGCGGAGTTCGTCGAGCACGCCATCCGTGAGCAGGCTGGTCGCCAGGATCCCGCTGCCGAAGACGGCGATGTCCCCGTTGCCGCTCTCCTTGAGCCGGCGCACCTCGCCCGCGGCGTTTTCGCGAACGAGACGGGTGTTCTGCCAGTCGGCGCGCTCGAGCGTTCGCGAAAACACCACCTTTTCGACGTTTCGCATGAAGTCGACGACCTCCGCCGGGTTCTCGGAGTACGCGTCGTCGTTGCCCCAGTAGCTGGCCATCATCTCGTACGTTCGGCGGCCGAACAGCACCGTCCCTACCCCGCTGTTCTGCTCGCGCACGAAGTCGTCGAACTCGGCATCGGTGTTGTGCCACGAAAGGTCGTGGCCTGGCCCTTCGTAGTAGCCATCGATCGACGTCATCATGAACAGGAAGGTGGTTCTCACGCAGGACCTCCGGCGCAGCTGTGCGGCACCCAGCCTAGGCGCGGGGAGCGGTAGGGAGTGTGAACGGGTTCACGGTTTGCGCTGACGTGCCGGGTGGTCCTGTGCGCCATTAGCCCGTTCGGTCTCCGCGAACTCCGCGATCACGGTTGGGAGCACACCATCTGCTCGGAGGTTCGCGTATGTCTGTGCTCCCTATCCGGCGGCCGTCGCGCCGTGTCCCCGAACTCACGCTGCCCGCGCGCCTTCGCCGCATGGACGAAGAGCGGATGCGCCGCTACCGCGAGAACCTCGACTTCTACGAAGGGCGGCAGTGGGTGGGCCGCGCGCGGCGGGGCGAACGGCGCCTGACGTTCAACTACGCGAAGGCGTTCGCCGACAAGGTCACGAGCTACCTGCTGACGGGGGCTTCGGTGCAGATTGAAGCGCGCGACGGCGATTCGCCGGGGGGCCGCGCCCGCGCCCGTGCCGCCGAGCAGGCGCTCCGGGAGGTCGAAGCCGCGAACGCGCTCGCCCAGCTCGACTTCGAGACCGAACTCGACTGCGCGGTGCTTGGCGATGGCGCGTACAAGGTGACGTGGGACCCGGCCGAACGCCAGGTTCGCGTGACAGCGCCCGACGTGCAGGGCATCTACGCGTGGCGCGTCCCCGACGACCCGTCGCGGCTGGTCGCGGTCGCGTCGCAGTACACGCTCGAGGAGGCGGGGCCGTCGCCTTCGTTCGATGCACAGCGAACGACCGTGACCGAGTACTGGACGCCGAAGTTCTTCGAGCTCTGGCACGGCGAGGAGCTCGTGCGCCGGGACCCGAACCCGTACGGGTTCATCCCGTTCGTGCTGTTCCCGAACCTGCGGGAACCGAAACAGGCGTGGGGTTCGAGCGACCTGCCTCCGCTCATCGAATCCAACCGCGAGCTGAACCGCGCCTTCAGCCAGCTGAGCCAAATCCTCGAACTCTCCGGGAACCCGGTGGCGGTGCTCGAAGGTGTGACCGGTTCGCAGGACATCGCCATCGAACCCGGCGCGGTGTGGGAAGTGCCGGAGCGGGCGCGGGCGTACCTGCTCGACCTGTTGCAGGGCGGCGGCGTGGCGCTCCACCGCGACTATATCGACCTCGTGTACCGGACGCTGCACGACCTCGGTGAGTCGCCACGGACGGCGTTTGGGCACAACCCCCAGGGCCTCAGTGGTGTCGCGCTGAACACGGAGCTCGATCCGCTGGCACGGAAGGTGGCGCGGAAGCGGCTCATCCGCTCGGCGGTGTACGAACGGCGGGCGATGCTCATCCTGCGGCTCCTCGCGCAGTACACGGGGCTCGACATCGAAGGGCTGCGGCCCGTGATGCACTGGGGCCCCGTGCTGCCGGTCGACCGGGCCCGCGAAGTGGCCGACGCCCGGACGCTGGTGGCCGCGGGCATCGTCTCGCGGCGCACAGCCGCGGCGCAGCTCGGCACCGACGACCCCGAGGCCGAATGGGCGAAGGTGATCGAGGAGGGCCAGGCGCTGTCGTAGCGGCACTCTCCTATCTCGGGTGGGCGAGGATGCACAACATCTCCCGGCATGGGTGACACCGTCCCGCTGAACCAGTACGGCGCCGCACGGGAGCGTCCCCTCCACTCCACGAAGGTTCGTCCCCTCACACCGGGACTTCCCGCCTCGCACCAGAAACAACCCCCCTCTCCCGCACAGGCGGGAGAAGGGGGTCGGGAGGGGAACCCGGAAGGCCGACAGCCGATGGCCGCCGGCTAGATTTGGCTGTACCCGGAGCCCTTCCGGTCGATGCCGAGGCCCTGGGCCTTCTCGATCCAGCCGAACTCCTTGAGGATCTCCTGGCTGTAGGTCACGCGGCCGGTCACCTTGTCGAGCGGCTCGGTGGCGAGCAGCAGCGCGGCCTTCGCCATGAGCTCGGGTGGTTCGCCGCGCGGGTCGTCCATGCTGTCGACGAGGTGGTGGTAGAGCGTGCCGGGCGTGGGGACCACCTGCGACGGCGACACGCAGGTCACGCTCACACCGTCGCGGTACACCTCCGAAGCGAGGCCCTGGGTGAACCGTTCGAGCGCGGCCTTTTCGGCGCCGTACAGCGTGCCACCCCGGCCGATCTGCTCGTCGGTGTAGGGGCCGCGGCCGGGGCCGATGGCCGCGCCGCTCGAGATGTTGACGATGCTGCCGGACTTGCGCGGCAGCATGTCCTTGAGCGCGAGCTGGCTCAGGTAGAAGGCGGCATGGAAGTTCACCTGGAACGACCGGTGCCACTTGTTGATTGGGAAGTCGGCGACGGGGATGAAATACGTCAGCGCCGCGTTGTTCACCAGCACATCGACCGGCCCGTAGACCTTGTGCGTCTCGTCGACGAGGCGGACGCAGTCGTCGTAGTTGCTGATGTCGACGGCGACGGGGGTGGCTTCGCCGCCCTTTTCGCGGATGCCGTTGACGGTGTGTTCGAGCGACCCTTCGAGCGGGTGGTCGCCTTCCTTGAGCGTGCGGGCGGCGCAAATCACCTTGCCGCCTTCGGCCGCGAACAGTTCGGAGATCGCCTTGCCGATGCCGCGGCTCGCACCGGTCACGATCACAACCTTCCCATCGAGCTTGCCCATTGGGACCTCCCTGACGTTCACGTAAGGTTCGGCGCGAGTCTACGCCTTTCGCGAACCACGACAAGCCCCGGCGCGGTGTCAGCGGCGCCTTCGCGTTCGCGGCACGATTCTGCAATCGTCCGCGCATGGATACCCTCGACGCTGTCCGAACCCGTGTCCGCCACGACCTGGGCGACACCGACGCCGCGAACTACCGCTGGAGCGACGCCGCGCTCGACCACCACATCGAACGGGCGCTGACGGAGCTCAGCCTCGCGATGCCACGCGAGCTCACCGCCACGCTGGCGACCACGCGCGGGAGCCGGGAACTGTCGCTGGCGTCGCTGCCCGGGCTGATCGAAGTCGAAGCCGTCGAATACCCGGTTGGCCGCTACCCCGCGGTGTACGTGGGGTTTGCAACGTGGGCGGATTCGCTGCTGCTCCACACGCCGACAGAGCCCGACGGTTCGGAGGCGCGGGTGTACTACACGGCCCGGCACTCGCTCGATTCCGAAGGCACGTCGCTGACCGCCGAACAGGCCGACCTCGTGGCAATGGGTGCGGGGGCCTACGCGGCGCTCGAACAGGCGGTATTCAGCGCCGACCGGATCGCCACCGATGCCGAGGTGTCCGAACGGTACGCGTCGTGGGGCCGGGCGCGGCAGACGGCGTTCCGGCAGTTGCTCCACCACTACGGCCGGCGGAGCCGCGTGCGATCACGGCGGCTCTACCGGCCGGCGTAAGCGTCAGTTTCCGTCCGCTGCTTTGGGCCAGGGCCACGGGTGCGCGGCTTCGAACGCGGCGCTGACCGCAAGCAGGAGCTTATCGGCGAAGCGCGGCGCGACCACCTGCAGGCCGACCGGGAGCCCGGCGCTGGTCAATCCCGCGGGGATCGATGCCGCCGGGTGGCCCGTGAGGTTGAACGGATAGGTGAACGGGATGAAGCCCGCTGGCCCAACTTCGCGCCCGGCGATGACCATCGGCGGCGGGCCTTCGGCCTTGAACGGCGGCGCCGCCAGCGTGGGCGTGAGCAGCAAGTCGTATTCCTCGAGGAAGGCGTTCACCTGCCGGTTCACGGCGTGGCGCTGCTGCAGCGCTTCGGCGACCTGGAGCGCCGTCACCTGGAGCGCCGATTGCGCGAACCGCACGTAGCCCGGTTCGAGGTCGTCGATGCGATCGGCGAGCTGCTGCAGGCGGAGCGCATCGCCAGGTGCGCCAATCGCCAGCCACGCGGGCATCGGGTCGTCGAACCCGGGGTGCGCTTCGACCAGTTCCGCGCCGAGCGTCTCCGCGAATGCGACGGCCGCTCGGTGTGCGATCTCGGCGATCTCCGGTTCGACGGCGGCGTATCCGAGGTCGCGGCTCCAGGCGATGCGGCGGAGCTTCGGCGGCCCCGCGAGCACGGCATCTTCGTAGCCGCCCGGCGGTGCGTCGAGCGAGTGGACGTCGTCGGGGTGCGGACCGGCCGTGACGTCGAGGTAGCGCGCGGAATCCCGGACGGTGCGTGAAACCGGCC
>CAZWBW010000049.1:0-20274 GCA_964632355.1 uncultured Anaerolineaceae bacterium
TAGTACATCTGCGTCGCGTGGTACCGCTGCGCTTCCCAGAAGAGCTCCTTCCGGCGCTCCTCATCGAGCTCCGCATACTGCGCGTACGCGAGTTCCTTCATCTTCGGGTCGTTGATCTTCCCGTGGTTTAGCGGGTCGTCGCCGAACATCCGCACCAGGTACGCGCCCGCCTCGGGGAACGGCGTCTGGAACCCAAACGCGATGCCCGTGAAGTTCCCGGCGAACGTCTGGGTGATGTACTTCGAGCTGTAGTCCTGGACTTCGGTCGTCGTCCGGATCCCAAGCTCCTGCAGATACTGGATCTGCAGTTCGGCGACATCGTTGAACGCCTTGCCGTACCGGTTGTTCGTGTACTGGTACAGCGCCTCGAATCAGTCGCCGTAGCCGGCCGCTTCGAGCAGCTTCCGCGCTTCCGCCGGGTCGTACTGGAAGTACTTCGACCCCTCGCCCATCTCGCTCGACAGCGGGTCGAGCCACCAGCGCGTTTCGCCCGCCGGGATGATGTTGTGGTAGGGCGTCGCGATGTCGAGCCCGGCTTCTTCCAGCTTCGAGACGTTGTACGCCACCTCTGTGAGGTCGTCGCGGTTGAGCGCCATGGAAATGGCCTGCCGAACGCGCGGGTCGCGCCACGGAGAATCCGGCAGGCTGTCGAAGTAGATGAAGCTCAGCGTCGGGCCCGGACGGCTCTCGAGCTGCGCATCCGGGATCTGCCGCCTGATGGTGATCAGGTCTTCGCCCGCGGGATCCACCGTGTCCAGGTTCCCGGCCAGGAATTGCGCGATGCGTGTGGCGTACTCGGGAATGATCGAGGTCTCTACCTGGTCGAACAGCGGGAACCCTTCCATATACCAGTCCGGGTTCCGGTCACGCAGGATGCGAACGCTCTGTTCGTAGCTACGGAAGATCCACGGCCCGCTGCCAATCGCCACCTGCGCCGGGTTGAACTTCCCGTCCGATTCCGTCGGCATGATGAACAGCAGGTTTGTGTCAGCGAGCACGTCGAGGAACGCCGCGTTCGGCGTCTTCAGCTTGAAGACGATGGTCGACGAATCCGGGAATTCGACGCTGTCGACGAACTCGACCTGCGAACGGTTCTGGGTCGTTTCGGCGGTGAGGCGGCCCCAGGAGAACTTGACGTCTTCCGTGGTCACCTCACGCCCGTCCACCGGCGACACATTGTGGAATTTCACGCCCGGCCGAAGCTTGATCACCCACTGCATCGCGTCCGGTGATGGCTCCGCCGATTCGGCGATGTCCGGTGTCGGACGGACTTCCGCCGGGTGAATCCCCGGCCCGGTTTCGTACTTGAAGAGCCGGCTGTAGTGATACGCCGCGAACGCCTTCGTGAGAAAGCTCAGGTTCCCATACGGGTCGAGGCTTGGCGCATCGCCGGTCGCCGCGAGCCGATAGATGCCACCCCGCTTGGCATTTGCGAACGGGTCGCTCGGTGTCGGTGTGGCGTCTCCTGAAGGCGTCGGCGTTGCGAGTTGAATGGTGTCGTCGTCATCGTCGTCGTCGCCGCATCCGACCAGCGCCAGTCCGGCCGCTCCTACGGCTCCGATGCCTCCCGCTTGCAGGAAGCGCCTCCGCGATGCCTGCTTCCGCTTCCAGTACCGACCCCAATAGCTATCTGCCATGCTGATCCCCTCCCTGCGCTGATGCGCGGTGCAGATAGGTCGGGTCGGACTATAAATGCAGCGAATCTAAGGAATCAAGGATTTCATTCTGAACAACGTTCGAGATAACGGCCAGCTATATCCCTGTCCACGGAAAGCTGTCATGGCCATAAACCACCGCCTGTTCACCCACTGGTTGGAAGCAAAGAAAGCCCGGCATCGTGAGACGCCGGGCAATCGCTTTCGAATCGATGGAATCAGGCCCTATTGCTCCTGGCGGCGCTCCAACACGCGACCCAGCGCGCGGCCCTTGTCCGGCGTCGGGTCCTTCACCAGCCCGTAGATCTCCCGCCCTTCGTGGCCCTCGGGCAGGTACTCCGTAATGGGCAGGCCTTCCTCCGTCACGAACAGCAGGCAGTGGCAATACTTGTACTTCTGCATCTCGTCGCACGCGCAGATCCAGGTGCGGCGCTTCACCTCCTCTTCGCGCGGGAGGTACAGCCCTTCGGGCCAGTTCCCGTTCTCATCCTTGGTCGGATAGAAGTTGCACGGGCAGAGCGGCCGGCCATACTCCTCAAGGTTCGCTGCCAGGCCCAGGATCACCCCCTCGGTGATGTACCGGTCCGGGTGCAGATGTGTTCCCGACTTCTCGGCGAACTTCTCCGCATACTTCCACATCTTCTCCTGGGCTTCGCGGCTCGGTTCCTTCACGTGACCACTCCTTTGTGCGAACCGAATTATTCCCGATCCGACGGTTGGCCGCCTTTCCCGCCGTTGCCTACCATCGCGAGATGACCGATCGCTTGGCCGCCGCGATGCATGAGAACTACACCGTCGGGCTTCGGCGTGTGAGCGCGCTCGGCGGCAACCTCGCTGCCTCTGCCCGCGTCGGCCCCTGGCAGCTTGTTGACGCCGGCCTGGGCGAAGGCTCATTCAACATCGGCGTGCTTGTCGAACCTTCGCCGGACCCCGATGGCGACCTGGCGCTTGCCGAAGGGTGGTTCGCCTCGCGGGGCCTCTGGTTCGTTCGCCTCGACTTCCGCTCCGATGCCGATGCGGACATGCTCGCCGCAGCCAGCCGCGCCGGGTTCGTCGAGTGGTGGCGGCAACCGGCGATGCTCCTCCATCCGCTTCCATCCGGGTGGCCGGGCGTACCCCTTATCGAAGTCCGGGACGTTCGCACGCGCGAGCAGGTCGAAGCCTACGTCGCGCTCGACGAAGACGAGAAGGACCGCGACTTCCAGGCCCGAATGGTCCGCGCCGCGAGCCAGCTCGACGGCTTCCGTCTCCTCCTTGGGCTGGAGAAGGGAGAACCGGTCGCGCGGTCGATGGCCGTCGTGACCGGCGACATGGTTGGCATCTACAACGTCTTCGTACCCCCCGCGCTCCGCAACCACGGCTACGGTGCGGCGATCACCGTTGCCGCCATCGAAGCCGGCCGCAAGCTCGGCGCGACTGCCGCCTGCCTCGAATCCACCGATCTCGGCCTCCCGGTATACCGCCGCCTGGGCTTCGTCGAACTCTATGAGTACATAACGATGCAGCGGCCCGGCGCGCCGGTGCCCGATTAGCTCTTGTCGTCGGCGACCAGCGGTTCCGCGCGGAAGCCGATCTCCCGGTGGGTCCCGTCGCAGAACGGCTTGTTTCTCGAAGCCCCACACCGGCAGAGAGCCAGCCGCGTGTCCTCCCGAACCACCTCGCCGCGAATGTCCACGATTCGTACGGGACCGCGCAGGAACAGCGGCCCGTTCGTCCGCGGCTGGACCGTTACCGTATCGCCACCGTCCTCTTGCGACCCGCCGTCGAGCCGCCGGTAATGGAGCGCTCCTGTCGGACACTGCCGAACCACCTCCGCGATTTCGTCCGGCGTGGCGGCGTTGACGTCCACCCATGGCCGGCGGCGCGGATCGAACACCGGGAGCAGGTTCGTGAAGCACGCACCCACGTGGATGCAGAGGCTCGGCTCCCACAGCACTTCGATCGCCTCGTTGCGGTAGACGCGCTCCACCGTCGGCAGATACCGTGCCTCTTCTTCCACCTCTTGCGGATCTCCTGCGTAGTCGTTGGTCATCATCACCTCCCGGGGCCCGCGTTTGTGCAGTCTACGCGCCTTCGCCGTCGACACTCTCGCCTGAAGCGGCCACAATCCCGTCAACATCCCCGGAGGCTACCCACCACCATGGCTGTAGATCAGCGAGAACTCCTGCGCACGTCACTCCGTTCCATGCACGCCCTACTCGATAAGGCGGTCGAAGGTATGACGGCCGAACAGTTCAACTTTCGCCCGCAGGAAGGCGGCGTGAGCGCCTTCTTCAGCCTCTGGCACTACGTTCGAACCGAAGACAACATCGTGAACTGGGTCATCCAGCAGAAGCCGACTGTTTGGCTCGAAGGGGGTTACGACCAGAAGTTCGGCCTGCCGCGCACCAGCCAGGGCACCGGTATGACCGAAGAAGAAGCGAACGCGGTCCAACTCCACGATGTGCCGCTCTGGCTCGAATACCAGCGCAAGGTCTGGCAGGCCACGGACGACTACCTCGCGTCCATGTCGAGTGAGGAGTTCGAAACACGCCGCGTGACCATCAAGCCCGTCGGCGAGATGTCGCTCTGGGACGGGCTGTATGGCATGTGCCTGAGCCACGGCTACCGCCACGTTGGCGAAATCGAATACGTTCGCGGTGTGCAGGGCCTCGGCGGCCTGACGATCTGAGGACTACGCCGCCCGCTGGGGCATCGCCAGCGCGTAGCCGGCACCCCAGCGGTTCACGATGAACCGCGGCCGCGAGGGGTCGTCCTCCAGCTTCTGGCGGAGATACCGCACGTACAGCCGCAGGTAGTGCGATTCGCCCGCGTACTGGTCGCCCCACACACGTGCGATGAGCGCCTTCGAAGGCACCACTTCGCCGGCCCGCTCCGCCAGCCCGAGCAACAGCCGGTACTCCGTCGGGCTCAGCGGGACGATTTCGCCGTGCTTACGAACCGTCTGAGCCCGCAGGTCGATCTCGATCGGCCCAACCCGAATGAATTCGTCCTCGCGCTCCCCGCGCTGACCGCCGCTTCCATAGCGAAGCCGCCGATACAACGCCCGAAGCCGGAGATCGATCTCCTCCGTCTGGCAGCGCGGGCGGCAGTACTCGTCCGCGCCGGCTTCGAACACCCGGAGCAGCTCTGTCTGCGTCCCGGCACAGCCAACGACCACGATCACGGCATCGGTCAGCGCCCGGATCCGTGCAACCACCTCGGCCGGGAACCCGAGGTCACCGCCGAGGTCGACCACGGCGACAGCGGGGTCATGGCGTGTTACGGCGTCTCGGACTTCGTCGCGGTCGCGGCAGGTCACCACGCGGTAGCCCAGCGCCTCCAGCTCTCGCGCCCGGTTCGCCGCACCTTCAAGCCCCAGCGCTGCCACCAACACTCGCGTCCCCACGAGTGGCGGCAGTTCCCGGAGGGCCTCGTATCCCGATTCCACCATCGCCTGTCCCTCCGCGCTTCAGGACTCCGCACAGCACGCCGAGAACCACGGCATGCGGAACGTGCTGTTCGCCGTTGCCCTGGTCCTCGCCGCGTGCGCTTCCCTGGGCGGCCTCGGACTCCACGTTTCCGCGGAGAGCGGGCGTCCCGGAGTCCTTGCCTCATTTGAGGCATCGGCTACCGCGCCGATTCCTGCTGCGACTACCAGCAGCGGTCCCGAACCTGTCACCAGTCCGACACCGCCGGTTCGCGCTGTCCCCGAGCTGGCAGCGCAGCGGTCGCCAGCATTCGAACCGTCCGTCCAGCTCCTGGCTCCCACACCGGACCCAGCCCGGAACGCGCTCCTCCTGTTCGAATCGATGAACGCCGCGCGCGCTGCCGAGGGACTCCATCCGCTTGCCTGGTCGAGCGAACTCGAACTGGTGGCGCAGGCCCGCGCCGACCATCTCATCGAGCATGGCTACTTCGGCCACCACGGCCCCGATGGTTCCAGCGCGTTCACCGAACTCCGGGCACGGGGCGCTGCCTACGCAATCGCCGGCGAGAACCTGGCCCGCAACACCTACCCGGACGCTGTGTCACCGTCGGTCGCCTTCGAAGCGCTCATGGCCAGCCCCGGCCACCGCGCCAACATCCTCGAACCGCGCTTCCACAGCGTCGGCGTCGTGGCTGTCCGGGACGGAGCGATGTGGCTCTACGTCACCGTCTTCCTGGGCTAGCTAGTTCCGTTCGCAGCCTATCCCGTCTTTGTCAGCGTCGAACCGGTGCGGGTCCGGCGGCAACACCGTAAACCGGCCGCGGGGAATGTCTTTGCAGTCCAGGTCGGGCGGCGGAGGCGGGATGCAGAAGTCCGGGTAGGCCGGGGAACAGTTGTCGTTCGCCGGGGGCGGCGTTGCCGTCGGGGTCGCGATCACCGGGAGCACCGTCGGCTCCCGGGTCGGTGTTGCCGTGGGCGGGCGCGGAGTCGGGCTGGGCGTAGCGGTCGCCGTCGGACTCGGTGTCGAAGTAGCCGTTGCTGTCGGCGTCGCCGTCGGTGTGGCCATGGGTGTGTTCGTTGGGGTTGGGGTCTCCCGTTCGTCCGGGACGATGGTTGCCCATGGCGGCATTGTCGCCCGGGGGCGAAGGCTCGGCTGGTCCACCCGATCGCTGCAGGATGCCAGGGCCGCGCATAGGAGTATCACGAACACGAATTTGGGGCGCACGAGCGAAGTCTACATCAGTCCACTGACGGATGTGCTCGGCCCTGTCGGCCCGGGCGCGCTGCTCGAGGGGGAACCCGCAGCCTCTCTCGTTTGCGCGACCAGTCCGCCAACGCAGTGGCCCCGGCCAAATGGCTTCAGCGCCGGCCGGGGCCACCGTTGTCGATTTCAGGTCAGTTGATGGTGGGCGATGAGGGATTCGAACCCCCGACTCCCTCGGTGTAAACGAGGTACTCTAGCCGCTGAGTTAATCGCCCCCGATCGCTCTTAGTGTACAGATCTCGCCGCTATGATCCTCGTCAGCCACTCCGCTCGGCGACACTGGTCATGGCGCGCACGGCGCTCTCGAGGTCCAGTCCGGCGATGCGCTGCTCGGTCGCCCACGCGCGGAACTCGGTCTCATTCCACGTCCCTCGCGTGACCATTTCGTCCAGGTTGTCGTACCGCTTCGCGGCCAGCCGCAGGTCCATGAGCAACCGGTTCCTCGCCACGATTTCGAGTGTCGCTTCGTCGCGCAGCGCCGCTTCGAGCTTCGCATTTCGCCGTCCCAGCACTTTCGAAGCCAGCGCAGGATCGTCAAAGTATGCATCGAGCGGGGCCTGCGCCAGCAGCCGGGCCGCGGTTAGCGCTCCGACGCCGGGGATCCCCGGCAGGTCGTCGCTCGGATCGCCGCTGGCCACCCGGTAGTCGAGATACCGCTCCCGGGGGAACGGCACCGGCGTCCCCTCCGAGGTCCGCGGTGCAGCGTAGTCCATGAAGTTGTCCACGGTGATAACCACGCGCTTCACCGGCGAATACACGGAGACGCGCTCATCCACGAGTTGCAGGAAGTCCCGGTCGGTCGAACCCACGCGGACCGGGTCTTCGGAAGAGAGCAGCATCGCGGCCGCGAGATCGTCCGCTTCGGTGTTCTCCCAGCGCGCGACCTCGATCGGCAGGTGGGCCGCCATCTCGATGAACTGGTCGATTGCCGCCAGGACGAACGCTTCGTTCTCGGCGAACGACGGGTTCGACTCCCGGCTCGTCTGGTACTGCGGGTAGATGCTTCGCCGCCGCAACGGCCGGCCGTGGTCGAACGCGACGGCGACGCGGGTGACCCGCTCCCAGGCATTCGCTTCGGCGCCGGACGGCTGCCCCGCGATCGGCGGTTCCCCCGCCCGGATCGCGAACCCAAGCGCGCTTTGTGTCAGACCCAGCAGTGTCGCGCGGGTCTTCGCTTCGGGCGTTTCGGCCTTCATCGGCTTCCGCAGCGCATGGAAGCCCGCCCAGGCCATGTTGTTGCCATCGGCGATCAGGAACATCGCTCAAGTATGGCGTCCCGTTCCCTCGACGGCGAATCACCGGCGGCGCCGGGACGTCATTCGCGGTGGTTGCACGCAAAACAACGTGCGCGTGTTGTTCACACGCTGAAAATCGTGGTCTAACCCTCCCTACCTTCCACCCAGGAGCGCCCCCATGAGCTTCACCTGGAGCGGCAGGTCGAGGAGGCGGCGCTCTGTGCTCGCCGCCGCGACCGTCCTCGCGTTGTTGACAACCCTCTGGCTCGCCACTCTCGCGCCTGGCCGCCCCGCCAGCGCGGTCAACAAGAGCAGCTTCATCCTTGCGTCCTCCGCGTCCGGGACCTGTAGCGACGCTGCACGGGTGGTGCGGGCTGACAACCAGTTCGCGAGCTGTGGGAACCAGGCGTACGTCACGGCTGGGTTTCAGCTTTCGGGGGCCGGACTTCCGGCGGGCGCGGTCAACATCGGGTTCACCGTACAGGTGGGTGCACGTGTCGCATCCAGTGCCGGCGTCGATTACTTCGACATCGCCCTTTCCTCGGATAACGGCGAGACGTTCACCATCGCCCTGCCGACGCAGGAGGTGGACAACCAGCGCAGCGCCCAGGAGTACTACACGGTCGCATGCTCCAGCTTCGACCGGACGTGGGCACCTGCTGACCTGGCGGACACCGCATTCCGAGTGCGGGCCACGGCGGTCACCCAGCAAGATGACGAGCTCTATCTCGACTGGATCGCCGTGCAGGTCTGCTGGGAGGAACCCGCCTACGGCCAGCTGACCATCGAGAAGCTGCTCGCCGATGGCGATGCAGCGCCTGGCCAGCAGTTCGGCGTGACCGTTGATGGCACCGAGTACTCGGTCTCCGCGGGCCAGCCGCTCGGCCCGCTGCAGTTGCTCGCGGGTTCCCACACCGCCAGGGAAACCGCACCGGGAGACGGCTGGACGCTGGTCGGCTACAGGGTCGTCGGTGCGAACGAAACCTGTGGCACCGACGGCTACCAGCGCTCCGCCAACAATGACATAACCTTCGAGTTGCCGGCGAACCAGTCTCGCAAGCTCTGCGTCCTCAACGAACCGGTCCCGCCACCGCCTACGGGAAGCATTGCGGTTACGCTCTCGGTCAACTGGAACGGCGCACCCCCCGACGAGAGCGCAAGCTTCCAGTTCTGCATCACGCCACCGCCTGCCGATGCTCCTGCCTGCCGGCCGGTCGGACATGACGGCGGAACCGTCACGTGGGAAGACATTCCCATCGGCTCGTACCAGGTCCATCAAACGGCCCCGGCCCCCTTCTGGGGGAGCACCGTGAACGGTGCGCCGGGACTGGCCGCTTCTGTGGAGGTCGCGACCGACACGACAGCGTCTGCGGCTTTCACAAACACGCTCGTGAAGGGCGCCCTCCATGTCTCCAACGACGTGGACTGGAACGGCTTCGATCCCGACCCCGCCGTACTCGCCGGCTTCCAGTACTGCAGTGCTGGTGCGGAGCTGTCGCACTGTTTCACCGACCCGGACAACTCGGGCGAAACGCTGTATGTCCTGCCGGGTACCTACGTCGTCACGCTGACTCCGCCCGATGCCGACTGGTTCGTGCAGGCCGGTGATACGCCCGGCACCACCGCCGTCGTCAACGTTCGGCTGGGTCGCACCGTCGAGGCCGCTTTCCGGAGCACCCGTGGGCCGGCCATCACGGTCATCGCGAAGAAGGTGGTGACGAACGTCCAGGCGGACACCAACGCCTTCGCAGTGACTCTCCAGCGTGCCGATGTCCCGAGCGGGGCTGCCATCGGCACGATCGCCGAATCGCCAGCACTCGACGCGACCTTCTCGCACCTGCCGCCCGGCACGTATCTGCTCGGCGAACAGCCCGCAGCCGGGTACCGGACCCTCGGCTGGTCGTTCGCGGAGACCGACGGGGAGTGCCCGGCCGAACCTGCCACCGGAGGAAATACCGCCAACGTCACAGCGAGCGGAGGGGAGACTACCGTCGTCTGCTTCTACAGCGCCGCTATCGGCAACCTCGTCATCCAAGCGGTCGAGGACCGCGATGGTAACGGCTTCCACGACCCGGAGGACCTGCTCGTCGAGTGGAGCGTCACCGTTACAGGGCCCGACTTCCCGGACGGCGCCACGCACTCGCTGACCGACGGCTCCCTCGTGCTCGAAGAAATCGCCGCGGGCGAGTACCTCGTGGCCCCCGACAGCCGCTCCGGATACCGCCACGTCGGTGCGCGGCTCGACGACGGGATGCTCATCGCCGGGAGCACCCTCACGGCAACCGTCCCGCACCTGGGTACAACCGCGGTGACCCTCTACCTGCAGCCCGTCTTCACCATTCGGGTCGAAGTCGCGGACAGCGTTGGCAACGACCCGGCGCCGGCTGAAGGCATCGCGGTCACGCTCGCTGGATGCGGCATCACCACGCTCACCGAGGTCAGCGACGAACACGGTATCGTGCTGTTCGAAGACCTGCCGCTCCCGGCCCAGTGCGCCTACTCCCTGTCCGCGGCGGAGCGCGACGGCTGGCTCCTGCCCGATGGTCTGAACCGCGAAGTGGGGAGCGCCGCGTCCGGCGATATCGTGACGGTTTTGTTCACCTACGTCGCACAGGACGAGCCGACCCCTTCGCCCACAGGGGAGCCGGCTGACCCGGATCCGACCGAGACCGCAACCCCGTCGGAGACCGCACCAGCGCCGACCGGCACCACAACTCCCGAACCTCCAACCCGAACCGAGACAGCTACTCCAACCGCAACCGCTAGCCCGTCGGTAACGGCGACACCCAGTTCGCCCACCGCTACCGCCCCGGCACCTTCCACGACGGCGGCTCCATCCGAAACCCCGACGCCGGCGGCGACAGAGGAACCGCTGGACATCGACCCAACCGAGCCCGTCCCGACCGAGACGCCACACGCGACGGACCCATCCGAGACCCCGGTCGAAACTCCGTGGGCCACCCCCACCTCCGCCAGCCCGTCGCCGACCGCAACACCTACGGACACACCCGCGGGACCTCCGGCCTCGGCGACCACCGAGCCCGGAAGCGACGACTCACCTTCGCCAACGAGCACACCCCGGCCGCCGGCCACCGGTAGTGGCAGGTTCAATGGCAGCAGCCTGTGGCCGCTCCTCCTCGCTGTGGGGCTCGCGTTCGTGGCCATGGGATGCGGCCTGCTGGCACTCCGCTTCGGGACAACTCACGAGGCGCCCGGCGCCCGGTCCCGCGACCGCTAGTCGAACACCGAGGGGCTGCCGTACGCTCTCGCGAATGCCCCTCCGTCACGTTTTCCACAGCAATTCGCCGTACGAGGCGAATATCTGGAAGTTCTACCTGTTTCGCTTCCTGGTGAACTTCCAGCTCTGGGTGCCCACCTGGGTGCTCTACCTGACGGACTTCCGGGGTCTTTCCCTCACCGAAGTGACCATCCTCGAGGCCGCCTTCTGGCTGGTGCTCGTCACTGCCGAAGTTCCGACCGGCCTCGTCGCTGACCGCTGGGGACGCAAGGTCTCGCTCACCATCGGGACCATCGCAAACGCCATCGCCGTCATCGTGTTCGCGTTCGCTGCCACCTACCCCGTCATCCTCGCGTCGTACCTCGCGTGGGCCATCGGTCTCACGCTCTTCTCCGGTGCCGACTCGGCGTTCTTCTTCGACTCCCTCAAGGCGCTCGGCCGCGAGCACGAGTACCAGAAGCTGTACGGACGCTCCTGGGCACTCTTCTCGTTCGGCGCCCTCGCCGGGCTGCTGCTCGGCGCACCCTTCGCTGCCGTTACGAACCTCCAGGTGCCGATCATCGTCAGCGGTGGGCTGATGCTCGCTGCGTGGCTCGTCTCCCTCACCTTCACCGAACCGCCCCGTCACGACGAAGGCCACCCGGCCTCCTACTTCGGTGGCGCAAGAGAGGCAGCCAGGATCATCCGCGGCGCGCCCGCTCTCCGCTGGTTCATGCTGATCGCCGCTACGATGCTCGCCGCGAATGTCTGTGTGCACATCTTCGCGCAGCCCTTCCTCAACTCACACGACGTCCCGGTCGGGATGTTCGGCTGGTTCCTGCTGCCCGGGAGCCTGCTCGGAATCGCCGGTGCCCTTTCGCTGCATCGAATCACCGGGCGTCTCGGTACGAACCGAACCTTCGTGCTGCTGCTGGCGCTTGCGGGGCTGCCGGCAGCCGGACTTGCGCTCTTCGACACCCTCTGGGCCTGGGTGTTCTACCCGGTGAACTCGCTCTGCTACGCGCTCATCCAGCCGCTCGTCTCCGACTATCTGAACCAGCGCATTCCGAGCGCCCAGCGCGCCACCATCCTTTCGATGCACCAGCTGCTCTACAGCCTGATGCTCGTCCCCCTCGAACCGGTGGCCGGGATGGCCGCAGATACGTGGGGCCTTCCCTCCGGCTACGCCATCGCCGCGACGGCGCTCGCGCTTCCGGCCGTGCCGCTGCTGCTCCTCTGGCGCCGCGCGCTCCGCACCGAGCCGCAGCTCGCGCCAACCTCCACCCCCGCCCCTGCCGTCACCTGAGCCGAGTGTGGATTCGCGAGACTCCCACACTGCCGGCCCGAACGTTCACTTCTTCGCAATCCGTTGCCGATACAGTCGCTAGACAACCTTTCCCGGGGAGTTACGAGCGCGCCGGCGGTCGCATTGACTGTCCTGCATGACGGTTCAACATTGAGCGTGAGGCGCATCACCAGGTGGGAATAGCGCCTTGTGGAGGAACGGAATGACCTGCGCCCCGCGGCCCCCTCGACGGGCCGGCGTCCTTCTGCATCCCTCTTCGTTGCCGGGGCGATACGGCATCGGCGATTTCGGCTGGCAGGCGAAGCGCTTCGTCGATGTCATTGCCGCGGCCGGCCAGGGTCTCTGGCAGGTCATGCCGCTCGGGCCAGCCGGCCCCGGGAACAGCCCCTACGCCGCCCGTTCCTCGTTCGCGTTCAACCCGCTGCTCGTTTCGCCGGATTCGCTGGCAGAACGCGGCTACCTCGTTGGCGAAGACCTCGACGACGCCCCCGGCGGCGATCCGTCCCACGTCGACTTCGATGCGGTCAAGGCCTGGAAGCGCGACCGCCTGCGCCGCGCGTTCAACCGTTTTAGCGAAGGTCCCGAACCTCCAGAGCTCGCCGAGTTCCGTTCGCTCGCCGCTGCGTGGCTCCCCGACTTCTGCCTGTTCATGGCGCTCCGGGAACGCCACGGCTGGTGGGCACACTGGCCCGAACCTCTTCGCCGGCGCGAACCGATGGCGCTCGCCGAAGCCCGTGAATGCTTCGCCACCGAGATTCGCTTCCACGAGTTCGTCCAGTGGTCCGCGTTCACGCAATGGGCCTCGCTTCGCCAATACGCCAACGACCGCGGCGTCGAAATCATCGGCGACATCCCCATCTTCGTAGACCATGACAGCGCCGATGTCTGGGCGCACCAGGAGAACTTCAAGCTCGACGAACGCGGCCTCCCCACGGTCGTCGCCGGCGTTCCCCCGGACGCCTTTAGCGCAACCGGCCAGCGCTGGGGCAATCCCCTTTACGACTGGGACCGGCTCCGCGACCGCGGCTACGACTGGTGGATCGAGCGCTTCCGGTGGACCCTCTACCAGGTCGACATCATCCGTATCGACCACTTTCGCGGATTCCAGGCCGCCTGGGAGGTGCCTGCCGATGCCGAAACCGCGCAGACCGGCCAGTGGGTTCGCGGACCGGGGCGCGACCTGTTCGATACCGCCCGGCACGCGCTGGGCGCCCTCCCCATCGTCGTCGAAGACCTCGGGCTGATCACCGACGATGTCCGCGAGCTGCGGGACGAGCTCGGCTTCCCGGGCATGCACGTGCTGCAGTTTGCGTTCGGCGACGATGCCCGCAATCCCTACCTCCCGCACAACGTCCGCTCGTGCGCCGTCATCTACACCGGCACCCACGACAACGACACCACTGCGGGCTGGCTTGCTTCGCTCGACGACGACACTCGAACCCGCCTCGGTCGTTACCTAGGGCGCGACCACTGGGACGTTCGCGATATCGTGCGTCTCGCCTACGCATCGGTCGCGCAGATGGCGATCGTGCCGATGCAGGACATCCTTGGGCTCGGCAGCGAGGCCCGCATGAACGTGCCCGGCCAGGGCGAGGGCAACTGGACCTGGCGCATGACCGAAGAGCAGATGAACAGGTGCGACATGTCCTGGCTGCTCGAGTTCGGCCACACCTACGGGCGCGTCCCGGGAGTCAATGTGAGCTGGTAACGCCGCCGGTGGACGGTGCATCGGCGGGATGCGAGACTCGCCGGGCAACCTATCCCCGGAGGCTCCAATGTACGAGTCCACCGACGAACTGCTCGTCGAACTCTCCGACCACATCCTCACCGTCACGCTGAACCGCCCCGATCGGCTCAACGCGATCAGCGGGCCGATGCTCAGCGCGCTCTCCTCGACACTTCAGAAGGCGAACATCGACCCCGAAGTTCGCGTGGTCATCCTCACCGGTGCTGGCCGCGGCTTTTGCTCCGGCCTCGACCTGAAGGACCAGATGGAGGGCGGCAACGGGATCGGTGGCCGCCGCGGCTACCAGCTCTTCGACCTGCACAACTCGCCGCCGCTCGTCATCAACCGCATGGACAAGCCCATGATCTGTGCGCTCAATGGCGCGGCCGCCGGCTATGGCATGGATATGGCGCTCGGCTGCGACATCCGCATCGCCAGTGAACACGCGAAGCTCGGTGCCGTCTTCGCCAAGCGCGGCGTGCTGCCCGAGTCCGGTGGCTGCTGGTACCTGCCCCGCCTGATCGGCTGGGCTCGCGCCGCAGAGGTCGCCTTCCTCGGCGATGTGCTCGATGCGCAGCGCAGCTTCGAACTCGGCCTGGTCAACCGCGTCGTCCCGCACGATCAGCTCATGCCCGAGACGATGAAGATCGCGCGCCAGATCGCGAACAACGCACCGCTCAGCGTCCAGGCGACCAAGCGCATGATGCGGCTCGGCCAGGAGGAAACCTTCGAGGCCGCGGTCGACCACATCTTCCTGCAGCTCCTCCCGCTCTTCCAGAGCGAGGACTTCAAGGAGGGCCTCGCCGCCTTCGCCGAGCGCCGCGAGCCCCAGTTCAAGGGCCGCTGACCATCTCACTCCCGAAACGTCCGTTCCCTCTCCCCGTGCGGGGAGAGGGAACATTGGAGTGAGTCATGATCCGCCCGATCACCGAAGAGGACGCCGCACCCGTCCGCGCCATCGCCGAAGAATGCCGGCCGCCCGGCTACGAACCCGGCACCGACCCCTGGCTCCTCGCCCAGACCGGCCACCGCATCCTCGTCGCGACCCACAATGACGAACCGGTCGGCTTCGTGCGCTGGTGGGAGGAGGAAGGCGTCGCCTGGTTCGACTTGCTCGCCTCGGTTCGGCCCGGCGCCGGCCGCGAACTGGTGCGCGCTGTCGGCCGGGCCGCACAGGACGCCGGGCTCCGGCTTGCTCGCACCGTCATCCCCGAGGAGACCATCTTCGAGGAGTACTTCGGCCGCCTCGGCTACTTCCCCATCGCTCGCCAACCGCTCCCCGGCGGGTCACCGGGCCTCGTCGTCGAACGGCGCCTCCCGCTGCTCACCGTGCGCGAACAGCGCCGCAGCGACGCAGCAGCCATCGGGGACCTGACCGGCGAGGACCCGTGGATCTTCGAACAGGGGACGCGCCCCGGCTGGTTCGTTGCCTCCGATGGCGACCGGGTGGTCGGCGTCATCGCGGCCCGGGACGCCGGAGGTGGTGTCGCCAATCTGCGCCCGCCGGTGCTCCTCTCGGAGTACGAAGGCCGGGGCCTCGAACTCTGGATGATTGAACGCGCGGGGCTCTACGCGGAGACGAACGGCTTCCATACGGCCCGCGTACCCGCGACTGCCGAGCTCGATGCGCTCCGCCGCGACCTCGAGGACTCTCGCTGGTTCCGCGAAGAGACTCCCGACGGCCCAGCCTACGTTCGGCGGTTTACCGGCGATCGGCTCGAACTTGCGGCCTTCCCGGACGACTAGCCATCCACGCGTAACCGTGACGGATTAGCCGAATTGAGCGAAGAGCTCGATGTCGCGCACGCGATCGATGTTCTTCCGCTCCGTCTCGTCGACCGGCTCGTCGCTGAACCAGGCGTCGAGGATCGCGGGGATCTCCTCGACCTTCGTGTTCTGGAGCGACAGGCAGAGCACGTTCGCGTCGTTCCAGAGCCGTGCCCCGCGCGTCGTCGCCGCGTCGATGCAGAGCGCCGCCCGGACGCCCCGCACCTTGTTCGCCGCGATGGAGACACCGGTGCCCGTGTAGCAGCAGGCGATACCGGTCTGCGCGCGGCCTTCGACGACGTCCAGCGCCACCCGCTCGCCGATTTCCGCCCACTCTTCCGTGCCGCCCGTGGCCTTCCCGTAGCCACGCACGCTGAAGCCGCGCCGTTCGAGTTCCCCGAGCAGCGCCTCCGTGAACTCGTTTCGGTCATCCGCGCCAAACGAAATCGTCGCCATACCTCGATGGTAGCAGCCGCGCACATCAGCGAGCCCGCAGCTAGACTTGGCCTACCTCAACTCGGAGCACGCGATGAATTACGAACAAATCGCCTACGAGGTCGAAGACCGCATCCTCACGATCACCCTCGATCGTCCGGAAAAGCTGAACGCGTTCACCGGCCAGATGATGCAGGAGCTGATCGACGCGTTCGACCGGGCAGACGAAGACGACGACATCCGGGCCATCATCATCACCGGGCGTGGCCGCGGGTTCTGCGCCGGCGCCGACCTCTCCTCTGGCCCCGGCACGTTCGATAACCGCGAGCGCGGTGGCTCCCTCGACCCGACCAAGCACCGCGACGGCGGCGGCCTCCTGACGCTCCGGATCTTCGAATCGAAGAAGCCCGTGATCGCCGCGATCAACGGCCCGGCCGTCGGCGTGGGCGCCACGATGACGCTGGCCATGGACATCCGCCTCGCCTCGACCGAAGCGCGCATGGGCTTCGTGTTCGCGCGCCGCGGCCTCGTCCCCGAAGCGGCGAGTTCCTGGTTCATCACCCGTGCCGTCCCAATCCAGCAGGCGCTCGAATGGGTCTACACCGGCCGTGTGTTCTCCGCGCAGGAAGCGCTCGAAGGCGGCTTGGTTCGCAGCCTCCACGAGCCCGACGACCTGATCCCGGCTGCGCGCGCCATCGCGAAGGAGATCGCCGAGAACACCTCTGCGGTGTCGGTCGCGCTTTCGCGCCACATGCTCTGGAAGATGCTTGGCGCCGATCACCCCATGGAGGCGCACAAGATCGACTCCCGGGCCATCCTCGCCCTCGGCCAGGGCGCCGATGCCCACGAAGGCGTCGCGTCGTTCCTCGAGAAGCGCCCGCCGCAGTTCAAGCTCAAGGTCAGCAAGGACATGCCCGACTTCTTCCC
Source organism: uncultured Anaerolineaceae bacterium (assembly GCA_964632355.1). Taxonomy (GTDB): domain Bacteria; phylum Chloroflexota; class Dehalococcoidia; order Tepidiformales; family Tepidiformaceae; genus JALOAP01. The sequence goes on from CAZWBW010000049.1 coordinate 16,942, forward strand.
GTGGTGGGAAGAGCGCCAGTTCGGGTAGGCTCCCCTCCACAGGAGGGACCGATGGCGAAGTACGTCTCGCTCGAGTGGCCACGCGAAGGCGTGGCCCTCGTCACCATGACCAACCCCGCGATCAACAACAACTGCTCCTGGGAGGCAGTCGGCGAACTTGCCGACGCCCTCCAGGAGGCCCGCGAACAGGGCGCTCGCGTCAGCGTGATCGCATCGGGCGTCCCGGGCCACTGGCTCGAACACGCCTGGCTTACCGACCTCGTCGCAGCCATGACCGGCGAACCGACGACCGGCCCCGGCACGAACTGGTTCCGGGCCGTTAACGAACTGAGCAAAACACACGTCGTCACCATCGCTGCCATCTCCGGCGACACCTCGGGCGGTGGCGCCGAACTCGGCTGGTCCTGCGACCTGCGCATCGCCGAGGAGCAGGTGCTCTTCTCTCAGCTCGAAGTGCTGCTTGGGTTGAGTACCGGGCTGGGCGGGACCAGCCGCCTCGCCCGCATCATCGGCCGCACGGCTACCGCCGAACTCGTGCTCGATGGTGCACCGATGACCGCCCGCCGCATGTACGAACTCGGCGGCGTCAACCGCGTCGTGCCAGGAGGGCAGGCACTGAGCACCGCGCTCGAATGGGCCGAACGCCTCGCCAGCCGCCCGCCAAAGGCGCTCGCCACGCTGAAGCAGGTGCTCATCGACAACGACCAACTCCCCCTCGATGAGGCGCTACGCAACGAACAACGACTCTTCCAGCAGGTCGCCAGCTCCCCTGAGGCTATCGAACTGATGCGCACCACCCAGGCGAGGTACGACGCCGGGACCACCTTCCGCGAGATCTACGGTCCGCCGCTCGCCTGAGGCTCCACTGGTGCGGGCGGCCGGACCAGCTCGTCCATCAGGCGCTCCAGTTCACCGTCCAGGTCGTCGCCCGTGCCGGAGTGCACCGGCGACGTCTGGATGATTGTGCTCCTCGGGGCGGTGAGCCAGTGGAACCGCTCTGGCTGCGAGAGTTCGGCGATCGGGCCTGCGTCCGGCTCCCCCGCCGCAATCCGTGGGATCGCCTCGAGACCGCGCCGCACAAGTTCCAGGTCCACCGCCGGGTCGAGGGCCAGCACGCGAGCTTCATCGAGTTCCACCTTCGCGGCGAGGTACCGCCGCACGCGGCTGAACAGGATCACCCCCGCGTTCACACACTCTCCCCGCTCGACACGGGGAACAACTCGCACGATTGCGTAGTCATACGAGGCGTTCGTGGGCACGTATCGCCTCCTCGGTGAACACTTCCGCCGCGCCGCGCCGGGCCGCGAGGTACTCCGCGTACGCGGACCGGTGTGCGTTCGCGCTTTCGAACTCACCGGTGAGCCACTCATCGGGGACCAACTCCAGCACCGACCGGATGCCCTCGTCGGTCACGCGCGGAGTGAGGCGCTCGCACGCTTCGCGCAGTTCGGTCGCCCAAGGCAACAGCACATGTTCCCGGATCGCCGCGAATGGAGTCCGCGCCCGCTCCATGTACCCGTCCCATTGGTGGTGGAAGTACAGCGAGGCCCCGTGATCGATGAGCCAGAGTTCGCGGTGCCAGATCAGCAGGTTGGTGTTCCGCGCCGTCCGGTCCACGTTCGTCACAAACGCGTCGAACCACACGATCTCGGACGCCAGCCGGGGCGACGGTGGCGGCGAACTCGCCGGATCGAATGCAAGCGCTCCCGGCAGGTAGTCCAGCCCCAGGTTCAGCCCGGCACTCCCCACGATGAGGTCCCGGATCTCCGGGTCCGGTTCCGAGCGCCCCAGCACAGGGTCGAGGTCGACCAGGACGATCTCCGGCACCGGCAATCCGAGCAGCCGCCCGATCTCGCCCGCGACGAGCTCCGCGATGAGCGCTTTCGTGCCCTGCCCTGCGCCCCGGAACTTGAGCACGTACAGCCCATCGTCGTCGGCTTCGACGATCGCCGGTAGCGAACCGCCTTCGCGCAACGGTGTCACATACCGCGTCGCGGTCACACGCCGGACCTTCGCAGCGGTGGTCATGAGCCGAGTCTGCGGGAGAACCGCCCCACGCGAAAGCGGTTGCCGCCGCTTAGACTCCCGGTGAGAATCGAGGCATGGCCGATTCTTCGCCCCTCGCAGGTCTCCGTGTGCTCGAATGTGCCGGCTGGAATGCGGTATTCGCCGGCCGTCTTCTCGCCGACGGCGGAGCTGACGTCGTTCGCGTCGTGTCCCCATCGGGCGACCAGCTCGACAGCGAACCGCCCTTCTTCGGCGCGTCCGGTGTCTCCATCCAGGCGGCCTATTACAACAGCGGCAAGCGCATCGTCACACTCGACCTCGAAACTGACGAGGGGCGCCGCCAGTTCCTCGAACTCGCGGCCGGCGCCGATATTCTGCTCGAAGACTGGGCGCCCGGCGCGCCACCGGTCGACCTGGCCGGCCTGCAGGCGGCCGCGCCCCACCTCGTGCGCGTTTCTGTCACGCCCGTCGGGTACGACACCTCCGGCCCCATCGAAACAACAGACCTTGTTGCGAACGCGCTGAGCGGCGCTGCATCGGTGACCGGCACCCCCGAGACTCCGCCAATGACCGGCTGGGGCAATCAGACGCACCACACGGTCGGGTTCTATGCCGCGATCTGCGCGCTGGCCGGGCTTCGGGCTCGGAACGTCACCGGACGGGGCCAGCACATCGACCTGTCCGCCCATGAAGCGCTTGTTTCCTGCACCGAGCAGCTCCTGATGCAGTGGTTCTTCCCCGGTATCTGGGGCGAAGCGCGCACGAAGTCCCCGCGGCAGGGCGCGCTGCACTGGACCGGAGCCTACGACGTCTTCCCCGCGAAGAACGGACAGGGCGTCATGGTTTCCCTCGTCCTCCGCTTCATGGAGGAGATCCTCCCGTGGCTCGAATCGGATGGCGCGGCGAAGGATCTCGCCAACAAGGAGCTCTATCCGGACATCATCGCGGTGGTGAAGAACTACCCCTACGCGATGCAGGTGACCCGCGAATGGGTTGCCACGAAGGACCCGCAGGAGCTCTTCTTCGAAGCCCAGGAGCGCCGCCTGAGCTGGGGCATCGTCCTCGATGTTCCCGACGCCGTGAAGACGCCCCAGGTCGCCGCCCGGAACTGGTTCCAGGAGGTCGATATCCCGGGGTATGGCCCGGCACCGATGCCCGGCCGGACCGTTCGCACCGACGTTGACGAGGGCCACCCACAACCCCCGGTCCGCGTCGAAGTTCGCGACCTCGGCTGGGACCGGCGGCCGCAACCCGAGCCGACCGGCGAAACTCCGCCGGGTTTGCCACTCAGCGGTGTGCGCGTCCTCGACTTCACGCATGTGCTGG